>CAZJLX010000266.1:0-4347 GCA_964546545.1 uncultured Ignavibacteriaceae bacterium
CCGGCGCATAAAAGGCCGCAAAAAATGATTCAATAGTATTCTTCTTGTCACCGATTTTAAAATAATCCAGGACTTTTGCGAGAGCCTCGATAAGACTCCATTCGACAAGAGTCTGAGCGACTTCTTCGCGGTTGCGGTTCCAGACCTCAAACACTTTTTCCATGAAGCTGTCATAATCGGGCAGTTTATGTCCATTTTGTTTCAGGTAATTCAGTCCTCTTTCGGCGCAGATATGATCCAGCTTGGACCAAGGAATCGTTTCATACTCAACCAGCGTTGAGCCGAGATCAAAAATAACTCCGTCGACATTTAATTTTTTTATCTTATTATTAATCAAGAGCCGCCTGACAAATTTTTTCAATCAATCGATCAAAGTCTATTCCGGCCTCCTTCGCCGCCTGAGGAGCCAGCGAAAGCTCGGTCATACCCGGTAAGGTATTAACTTCCAGGAAATATGGGCGATTCTCTTCATCGAGAAGAAAATCGACCCGAATCAGTCCCCGGCAATTTATTACCTCATATGCTTTAACCGCATATTGCCGGATTTCGTCGGCCAGATAATTATCTATCTTGGCCGGGCAGATATAATCGGATTTCCCTTTGGTATACTTACAGGTATAGTCATATAACTCGCCGGTCGGAATAATCTCCACCAGCGGCAGAGGCTCTCCGTTTAATACAGCGCAGGTGATCTCACGGCCTTTTATATAATTTTCGACAAGGATTTCATCCGATATTTTTAGGGCCGTTTCCAGAGCCGAGTTTATTTCATCGGTTTTCCGTACCAAAGTCAGGCCGATTGTCGAGCCGGAATTATTCGGTTTGATAATAAAGGGCAGTGTAAATTTACTTAATATTTTCTGCTTTAATAAATCGCCGGTTTCCTTGGAATTAACCTTTAATAAAAGCCAATCCGGGGTCGGGATATTTTCGTTCTTGAGGATTTTTTTAGACATCGCTTTATTCATGGCCAGGGCCGAAGCCAGTTGGCCGGAACCGGTATACCGCATACCGGCCAGATCGAGAACGGCCTGAAGCGTGCCGTCTTCACCCGCTCCGCCATGCAAGGCGATAAAAACAAGATCACAATCTTTGTAGTTTTCAAGAGGCAGTATCTCCGCGAGGGCTTTCCCGCCAGTTTGAATCATAGCCAATTTGGAACGAGAGGAGTTATCAGGCTGCAATATAAATTTACCGGCGTTATCGAGAAGCGACCGTCCGTTGGCGGAATCGATAACATAAACCTGATATCCCAGTTTTATGATGGCCTCGGTTATGGCTCGCGCCGAGGCAAGCGAGACTTCGCGTTCCCCGGAATCACCTCCGGCCAGGACAAGAATGCTTAACTTATTTCTCATTTACGTCGCATCCTGCGGATTTTTAAAATTACAATACCGACCGCCAGCAATATAATAATCGGCCAGACGATTCTTTCATACATTTTATAATACCGGGCAATCACTTCAAAGTTTATCACAAAAATATATGTACTAAACAGCAACAAGCCATTAAACAGCCAAAAAGATATGGAGACAAAAATAAATGTTCTGATCGGGTTATAGCGGCTGATTCCTGTTACCAGCGCAATTACGGACCGGCCGCCGACAATAAAACGGTTAAGAAGAAGCAATATCGCGCCCCGTCTTTCAAACCATTTCGTCAATTGCAGTATATCATCGGCGGAAAAAACACGGTAGTTCTTTTTTATAAAAAAGTCCCGACCAAAGTGATAACCGAGATAATAAACGACCATTACCGAACCAATACCGCCCAGATAGACCATAATAAAGACGATTAGTATATCCAGCCGGCCTGATGCGGCCAGGGCGCCGCCCGCGAGGGTAAAAAAATCACCGGGGAACGGCGGGAAAATATTTTCAATAAATGAAGCGGCGAAAAGGGTCAGATAAATCCAAACCGGACCATAGACAAACAGGTGATCGAGAAACGCATTTATTACCTGGAGTGATTGTTCCATTACTTTTTATATATTAAAAGACCGACGATTGAGGCGATCCCTTCTTCCCGGCCTATAAATCCCATTTTTTCATTGCTGGTCGCTTTAATCGAGATATCATCCTCGGACAGATGCATTATTTCCGATAGTTTTTTCTTCATTTCGGGGATATATTCGGCCAATCGGGGCGACTCGGCAATAATAACAATATCGATATTGCCCGGCAGGAAACCTTTTCCTTCGACAAATGCCAGCACCTCGATTAAGATTTTCGCCGAATCAATATCTTTGTACTTCTTGTCAGTGTCGGGGAAATAACTCCCGATATCATTTAAACCGGCCGCTCCGAGCAGAGCGTCGGAAAGTGCATGTAACACCACATCGGCATCGCTGTGCCCAAGAAGACCGCGGTCGTGGGGAATTTCGAGACCGCCCAAAATCAATCGTCGGCCCTCAGCAAAGCGATGCGAATCATAACCGATACCGAATCTGATATCAGGTTTCATTGTTTATCTCCAGAAACATCTTCGCGATTTTCAGGTCATTTTCGGTCGTGACCTTAATATTCGGTTTTTCGGGGATAACGATTTTCACTTTAAAACCGAGCGCCTCGACCATCGAAGCATCATCGGTGGCTTCTTTTTCGGACGGATACTCCTTATGGGCCGCCATAATCAGATCATACTGAAAAACCTGTGGCGTTTCGGCCAAAAAAAGTTTACTGCGATCAAGGGTGGAAAGAATAAAGCCGGTCTCACTCCGTTTAACCGTCTCGGCAATCGGCCGCGCCAGAATAGCTGCTCTCTCCTTTTGAGCCGTATCGACAACATGATCTATATCCTGACAACTTATCACCGGCCGCGCGCCGTCATGGATCGCCACAAAGCCGGTCGAAATCGGCAGCGACTTAAGTCCCCTAAAGACCGAATCCCGGCGCGTTTCTCCGCCCGATATTATGCGACTTAATTTTCGGAAATTGCCGTTATTGCCGATTTTATCATTGGCGTAAAGTAAAAAATCCTCGGCGACAACCAAAATTATTTCATCGACCGAATTTGCTTTTTCAAACTGACTGACAGTCCAGCCCAGCAGCGGAGTTTCGCCGATATTACGGAACTGTTTCGGAATATCGCCGCCAAAGCGAAGCCCCTGTCCGGCCGCAACTATGAGAGCAACTGTATTCATAGAATATAAATATATTCATTTATCGGAATTATTGAAATAATAAAGTTGATTTACAGATAAATCTACAAGATCAGCATACTGTCGCCGTAGCTGTAGAAGCGATAATTCTTCTCCACGGCGATTTTGTAGGCCTTTAAAATCTGTTCCCGGCCGGCAAAAGCGGAAATCATAATAACCAGCGAAGATTTGGGAAGATGGAAATTGGTTATCAGATGATTCACAATACGAAATTGGAAACCCGGTTTGATATATAGCTCGACATGTTTAGCCATCGGTTGGACCTTATCATCGACTATCTCGGCCGACTCTAATGTTCGTACCGAGGTTGTTCCGACGGCGAATATTTTCCCGCCTTTTTTGCGAATAGCATTGATCGTTTTGGCCGAGGTTTTTGATATTTCGGCATATTCGGGATCAATTGTGTGCTCGTTTATGTCATCCACTTTAACCGTTCGGAAAGTGCCATATCCGACATGCAGAGTTATCGGAATAATCTTGATACCTTTAGCCTCGATTTTATTTATCAGCCGGTTGGTAAAATGCAGTCCGGCGGTCGGAGCCGCGACCGCTTTGGCTTTACGCTGTTTTGCAAAAATAGTCTGATACCGTGCTTCATCGCTTTTTATATCAGGACGATGAATATAAATCGGCAGTGGAATATGACCGAATTTTCCGATTATTCTTTTGGCCTCGGTTTTACTCTTGAACTTTATTATCGATTTGCCGTCGGGAAATTTTGTAATTACTTCGACATAAGATTTTTCGTCAAAAATAAGCTGTTCACCCTCTTTGACCCTCTTTGAAGGGTGGGTTAAAACTCGCCAGCAATCCATGCCTTCATATTCATATTCTTCAAGCAGGAATATTTCGACCTTGCCGCCGGTCGGACGACGGGCGAAAAGACGGGCCTTAAAAACTTTGGTGTCATTTATAACCAGGCCATCACCCTTTTTCATATAGTCGACGACGGATGAAAACTTTTGATGTTTTATCTGATTTGTCCGGCGATCAAAAACCATTAATTTAGACGCATCCCGCTGACGCGCGGGTTGGTAAGCGATATAGCCCTCAGGTAATTCGTAGTCAAAAAGCGATAAGTCCATCCGTAAACTCTTGATTATATCCATTTATAATAAGATGATAATTTTGCCATAAAAGTCAAGAGCCCCGGGCAAAAGAGAGGTGACAATGACTTTATTTTCAAT
>CAZJLX010000267.1:0-3978 GCA_964546545.1 uncultured Ignavibacteriaceae bacterium
GGACTTGAGATTACCGAAGAAGTTGAATATGCAGTCGAGCCGAAACTGGACGGTGCCGCAATAGAATTAGTATATGAAAACGGCCTGCTTACTATCGGGTCGACTCGCGGGGACGGCAGTCGCGGCGAAAATGTGACTCAAAACTTGAAAACAATTCGAAATATACCACTCCGATTATCTGACAAGACCGCCAGTAAGTATCCCCTGCTCGAAATCAGAGGCGAAGTAATTATTAAAAAATCGGATTTTGCGGAATTAAATAAAAAGATAATGCAAAGCGGGGCCATCCTGTTTGCCAATCCGCGCAATGTGGCGGCTGGGTCATTGCGGCAACTCGATTCAAAAATAACCGCTTCTCGCCCGCTTTTATTTAGTGCTTATGCGATTTCCGCCAACAACCTGCCCGGACTGGATAATCAATATGACAGTATGCAATTCCTTAAAATTGAAAAATTCACGGTTAATGAACATTTAAAAATTGTATGTGGCATAGATGGCGTAGCATCGGAATTCGAGCGATTGGAAAAAATCCGCCCCGATCTCGATTATGAAATCGACGGCATGGTGGTTAAAGTCAACCGCTTTGCGCAGCAGGAGATACTGGGCGAAATCTCTCGCGCACCGCGCTGGGCGGTGGCCTGGAAATTCTCCGCCGAGGAAGCCGAAACTATTGTCGAAAATATCGATTTTCAGGTCGGTCGGACAGGTACTATAACTCCCGTTGCCAAATTAAAACCTGTTCGAGTCGGAGGCGTAACAGTTTCAAATGCTTCATTACATAATGAAGACGAGATGAATTTTCTTGATATTAGGATTGGAGATACCGTATTAGTTGAACGCGCCGGGGATGTTATTCCTCAAGTACTGGAAGTTATCAAAGATCGCCGCGACGGTTCGGAAAGACCGATTAATATGCCGAAAAAGTGCCCCTCATGTAATTCGGCGGTCGTTCGGCCCGAGGGTGAGGCGGCCTGGCGATGTATCAACACTGCCTGCCCGGCGCAGATAATCGAACGGATTTATCACTTTGCTTCCAAAGATGCAATGGATATCGATGGTCTCGGCGGCAAATTGGCGGCGCAACTGGTCGAAAAAAACCTGGTGATCGATCCTTCGGATATTTATTACCTGACAAAAGAAAAACTTCTGCCGCTTGAGTTGATGGCCGAAAAACGGGCAAAGAATCTTCTTGATGCAATTGAAGCGTCAAAAAAGAGACTGTTGCCGCATATAATTGTCGCTCTCGGAATATTCGGTGTCGGTGAAACGGCCGCCCGCTTATTGGCTGAAAATTTCGGCGAATTTGACAGCCTTGCCGAAGCAAATATTGACTCGCTGGTTGCTATCGACGGTATCGGACCGATTATCGCCGAATCGCTTGTTGGTTATTTTAAAAATAAGAGTAATCGCAAAATGATCGATAAAATGAAACAGGCGGGCGTGCAGTTTGCTCCGTTTAAATCAAATAAAAAAGTGACATTATTAACCGGCAAAACTTTTGTTATTACCGGGACCTTATCCAAACCGCGTAATTTTTTCAAAAAGCAGATTGAAGAAGCGGGCGGAAAAGTCAGCGGTACAATTTCGGCAAAGACCGATTATCTTCTCTGCGGCGAAAACGCCGGCAGTAAATTCGACAAGGCCAAAAAACTGGGCGTTAACATAATCGACGAAACCGAATTAGAAAAACTCTTAAGTTAACCGTCTATATTTACGCCGCAAATAAAGTCTATATCCATTTTGCTTAATCCGGTAACGGCAGATATGGCCGGTCGACACAAAAATGCCCCGATACCTCACCTGTCAGATCAACGGTAAACTCGATAATTATACCGTTATCATACTCACCGTAATAAAACGGATTGTCGACTTTTATCATATAAATACCCGGTGGCAGAAAATTGATTTCATAATCCATATCATACAAACAGATACAATAGCACCCACCGGAACTTAAATCTTCGATTTCCGTGATACTGATAATCGAGTCATCAACTGTCATATTCGCCATAAGTGAATCCGGGCAGCAATTGAATAAATCGTTGAGATGTGTCAGAGTCAGATTGCCGGCACCATCATACTCATAGATAATACAATCTTCAGTCAGAGTCGTATCTTTTTCCGTCGCTTCCATATGGCAGTCGCTGCGACCAGTCATCTCACCATACGGTAGATACCATTCCCATCCCCAGGGATATTCGGTCCGCGTTATACAATAGAGACCTTCCGGTTCACTTGCCAGATTAATTGTCGTTTCTATAAAATCCTCGCCTTCAAACAGGCATAAACCATAGATCCTTACAGTGTATTCTCCCGGCGGGATATTTGTAAACTGGTAATCGATATTATTCAGACACAAACAGGGACAGGGACCCCCGACCGGATCATAAGTCTCATCCTCATAAATACTAATTGTATTGTTGTAAACATATACATCGGCCAGTATATTTTCCGGGCAACAGTTAAAACATGCGTTCTGATGAGTCAAAAGCAAAACCGAAGACCCGTCATATTTATAATCGATACAATCCTGATCAGGCGGGGCATCACGAAAAGCATGACTCAGGCATTCGGAGTAAGAAATCATCTCTCCCCACTGGCTTGGCATTGACGGGCAATTTAGGGCCGCACCACCCTGATAAAGATAGCTGATTAATGCCGTGATATCAAAAATGTTCACATCGCTGTCATCATTCACATCGGCCCGTGACATATAGGCCGGCGCGGGACCGCCGTTGTAAAGAAAACTTATCAAAAAAGTCGCATCGAAAATATTAACGGCCCCATCAAGGTTGACATCGCCGCATTGGATAGCCTTGGATTGTGAACTTTCGCTGCTCGAATCACCAAAAGCCACAAGGCTCAAACATAATAAAATGATAATTATCAGCGCAAATTTAATCATGTTTCCTCCCTCCGATTAAATATCATAGATAATTTATACTAGTATCTGTATATAATAAAGCTTAAAACCGTTTTTTGTCAAGATATTTAAGGTAAGCCTATTTCCATATCGGGGAGGAAATAACCTTTTTTATTTTTTTTAAATAATATTTGAAACTCTGGGGCCATTTTTACGTCAACTTATATTGAATACAGCAAATAATAAGGGAGTAAAGCGATGAAGATACTTATAACTCTGATTTTAGGTGTGTTACTCATTTTCTCCTCGATCCTTGCCGATACGGAAACAAGTCAGAGGTTTCATAGCAGTCAGAAACATTCGTATCACTTTGATTACGATGAAATTAACAATAATGATATTTCCATAGGCTACTCTCATTTTACAGATTTTGATTTTGATAATAATGATTTGATAATCGAAAATCACACCCGACGCTATGATGATGAGGTGAGAATCACATCGGAATATGATCTATTTGTCAACGGCAAACATATTAAGACCGATGCAAGCCAAAGGAAACTGCTCAAAAAGTTTTATGTCAGAGCTGAGGAAATGACCGAATCGGCCAAAATTGTCGGCCTCGAGGGTGGTCGAATTGGCGTGGCCGGTGCCAAACTCGGCCTGCATGCGGTCGGTGGTCTGTTCAAAACGCTCGGTTCGGAATATGATATGGATGATCTGGAAGATGAACTGGAAGAGCAGGCCGACCTGCTGGAAGAACAGGCCGAAGAGCTTGAGAAGGAGGCGGAAGAACTCGAAGATATGGCCGATGAACTTGAAGATTTATCGGAAGAACTTATTGAAAACATTCCGGAGCTGCAGGAGCTGGAGTGGTTTTAGATAAATAAAAATCCTCCCTATTAGCCTAGCTGTCCATGTTGGTCGGGCGTTCCCAACGCGCCCGACCACTTCTTTTTTACAGTAAAATAAACCGTTGCGCCGATTTCCGCGCGAGTTGAAAACGAGTGTGTGAACTGACGCCAAGGAAGTTTGTAGTCCAAGCTTTAGCCTGTTTTATTTTTAAAACAAGAATCGTAGGGGCGCACCCGCGTGTGCGCCCGGTTTATAGATAC
>CAZJLX010000267.1:3988-4339 GCA_964546545.1 uncultured Ignavibacteriaceae bacterium
CCTCTGCGAGGCTTGACGTACAATTCACCAGAAAACAAATTTGGATTATCTTAATATAGCTCTATGACAAACAAAAATCCACGTCTTTTTAATTCATTGATCTCACCTTCTTGAAAAAGGTCACCGATCTTTAATATATTTTCTATAAATGGCATAGCAGTGCTTACAACTGGCACACTATGATCATTAGGGAGTTTATCGCTTATATTGACAAACTCCCCATTTATATTTTTGCCAAAAATCCTATGATCAATATTTATCTCTTTTGAGTTTTCATCCATCTTACCGAACCTATCATCTCTTATGTAGTGATATTCAAAAATGGTGCCCGATAAAGTCTGGCATTTAACC
>CAZJLX010000268.1:0-4327 GCA_964546545.1 uncultured Ignavibacteriaceae bacterium
AAAACCTTTCTTTTTTGAACTGAAGCTTTTCCATTTGTAATTAAACCAAGTTTATATCCCTCATTTTTTAATCTCTGCAAATTTGATAATGATTCATCATATAAACTTATTTTTGGATTATGGTTTCGGCCCCGGGGACATTTTCCACGATTTCTCCGAGGGTCGTTTCTTTGTTGATCTTAATCATGGATTTATTCCCTTTTCGTTTGGATACTGAAGTTCAGAAACCGTCGCCCGAACCAATTTGGATGTGATTTCCGTCGACATATATTTGACCAGCCCGACATCAAGTGCAAACCAATAAAACGATTCGCCGTCAAGCATTTTGGCCGCGGAGCTGTTAATAGTCTTATAAGCTCTTCGGATTTTTATGCAGTCGGCAAAAAGGCCGGCCGGGGTGTTGATATCCTCAATTGCCATTACCTCATATTCAACCATAATTGGTACATGCGTATTAACCGAATCGGCACGAATTTCAATCCCGGAGTACAATAATGTGTCGCCGACCGTATTCGACCAGGGAGAAAAAGGCAACGGTGGTTCAAAAAATATCGCCGGTATTTTCGTCGAATTAACAACGATATTTTTCCATTTTACGCCCGATTCACTCTTAAAATAATCCACCCACCAGAGACTATTACCGGATGAATCACTGTATGTAAATGTATAAAGACTATTATCGAGGATATTATTTATTGTGACTTTATGGGCCTGGGTGGAATAGAAATATTCATTCTCGACGGCCATCGGAAAATAACGATTAAAATCAATTTTTTGAGGTCGTTCAACCCGTTCGACACAGGCGACCTGGATTAAAAGTACAATCAGCGCCGGAATAAGAAAAAGTCTTTGATTCATCAGTTTTCTGATTTACCGCTCTTGCGTTTACGATAATCTTCGATAGCGGCCTTCAGGGCATCGGTCGCCAGATTGGAGCAGTGCATTTTTATTGGCGGTAAACCGCCGAGTGATTCGGCAACGTCATTTCGGGTCAGTTTTTCAGCTTCTTCAATAGTTTTGCCGAGGACCATTTCGGTCGTGATCGAACTCGTGGCTATGGCCGCTCCACAACCGAAAGTCTGGAATTTTATGTCTATGATTACATCATCTTTAACTTTGATATACATTTTCATTATATCGCCGCAGGAAGGATTACCGACCGTCCCGACTCCGTCGGCATCAGCCATTTCGCCAACATTGCGCGGGTTCTGAAAATGTTCTATCACCTTTGGTGAATACATCTATCACGTATCTCCGTTATTCAATTTACTTTTTGAATATAATGATTTCGTCCAAAATTCCAAGCTAACTTTTACCAAATTCATCCATTTTACACGATGTCGCTTAATGAGTTGTTACTTCTCCGGCAATAAAGGCCTCCGGTCCGGTCGGTGTCGCAACGATTAGCCGACCATCTTCATCGATATCCATGACCCGTCCGGAAACAGATCGCCGGCCGATCCTAAGAGTTATATCATTGCCAATAAGTGAAGAATACTCAACAAGTTTCGGTCGCGTCTCGGTCAGGCCCGATTTTTTAAACAAAAGATATTCATTCTCCAGCCTAACCAGAAGTCGTTTAAGAAATTGTACCCGTTTGACTTTTTTCCCCAATTCGATTCTTAATGAGGTGGCGAGATTGCATATCTCTTCGGGAAAGTCATTTTTTTTATGATTTATATTAATTCCGATACCAACCACGATAAAATTGACTATATCCGGTTCGGCCGAAAGTTCGGTCAAAATTCCGGCCGTCTTTCGACCTCCTATTAAAACATCATTAGGCCATTTGACCTTAACAGGAAGATTTCCATATGTGCTAATGGTTTCAGTCAGTGCCACAGCCGTAATCAAAGAAATTCCGGGCGCTTGCCTGGGGTGAATTTTCGGTCGGAGAATAAGGGAAAAATAAAGAGAATTACCTGCCGGAGAGAACCATTTGCGCCCTAGCCGCCCTCGTCCTTTGGTTTGCTGTTCGGCAATAATTATGGTTCCTTCCGCGGCACCGGAATCGGCCAGTTGAGTCGCAATTGAGTTGGTCGATTGAATCCTTTGGTAGGCATAAATTTTCCTGCCGAAGATTTTTGTTTCCAGAGAATAAGAAATTTCAGTATCAATCAGGCTATCAGGTGAATCAATAAAAGAGATTTTATCGCTGTTTCCCGAATCGATAGTGTAACCCCAGTTCTTAAGAAGATTCAAAGCTGAGATTATATCCGATTCGCAGACATTTAATGTTTTTGTCAGTTCTTTTATATCTTTTGGTGAACCGGGAGATTTTCGGATTATATTCAGGATTTTTTCAGCCAGAGGATCCAGCCTGATTTTATCCATCGTTGGAAATCACTTTCAGCGAAAAATCAGAGGACGGTGCCGAGTGGGTCAGAAGACCGATAGAAATATAATCAACGCCGGTTTCGGCGATAGATCGAACATTTGCGACGTTGACATTTCCGGAAGCCTCAAGAGCCACGGCCGGATTAATCGCACGCGCCTTTTGCACCATTGCGGCCAGCCGCTCTACCGACTGGTTATCGAGAAGCAGTCTTTTCGCCCCAGACTCGATGGCTTCGATCAGTTCCTTCAGGCTGGTCACTTCGACTTCGATTGCAACTTTTTTGACCTCGGCCGCAAAACATTTTTTATATTCGGCGCTGTTTATATATTGGCGCATCTTTTCAAACGCCTTACTGATCGAGCCGCAGGCGGCAATATGATTATCCTTGATCAGAGCCATATCGTACAGGCCGAAACGATGGTTTTCACCGCCGCCGCAACTGACGGCGTATTTTTCGAGGTAGCGAAGGCCGGGTATGGTTTTTCTGGTATCGAGAATTTTGGCTTTGGTCCCTTCAATCATTTTTACAAAGCGATTGGTCAAGGTGGCGATTCCTGAGAGATGACCCAAAAAATTTAGCGCCGTTCGCTCGCCGGTCAAAATCGCCCTGCTGTCACCTTTGATAGTGACAATATTATCACCCGATTTAAAGGAAGAACCATCTTTTTTCAAAATCGTAACTTTCAGTTCAGAATCAAGATGTTTAAAAGTAGCCTCTACAAGTGGTAGACCGGCGACAACACCTTCGGATTTGCCGATTATTTCGGCTTCAATAGATTGCGATTCAATACAGGCCCGGGTTGTCAGATCTCCCGGTCCGATATCTTCGATAAGCGCCAATTCAACCTGGCGCCTGATAATTTCATCCATTGAATTCATAGTCGATAAGATAATCGTCCGGCAATTTCTGTCAATCGTTCTTATGGCTTAAATAATATTTTATATATAAGGTAATAAGCGCGAATAAATTGACTTTATCGGTCGATTAATTATATTAATTCGGAACCGGCCGGGCAGTGGCCCGTTTAACAGGCAGTGGCCCGAATTTTTAATAAGGTTTGCAGCGGAGTCATTAAGTTACATTGTGGCAGACCGATAGGCGAAAAGCCGCTTTTGCGCCCTGACCGAACAGGCAGTGGCCCGAATTTTTAATAAGGTTTGCAGCGGAGTCATTAAGTTACATTGTGGCAGACCGATAGGCGAAAAGCCGCTTTTGCGCCCTGACCGAACCGGCAGTGGCCGGTCTATAAAATGGTTTGCTACAGAGGCAGAAAATTACTATAAGGCAGACCGAAGGCCAAATCGCATGATATGCGGGGGTGAAATGGTTTCGACGGGATTGGTGAGGGGTTGTTGGCGTGCCGAGGCTGTCGGATAACTCGTAAAACATCCGGCAAACACATGTAAATGGCGAATACGATTATGCCATGGCTGCCTAAAAAATAGGCAACCCGTTCCACCTGCCTGCCGCCTTTCCGGGTGGGCTGGGGCGTCGCACAGGAAGGCTCGATCGGCCCGACACCTTTAAGGGTTGATTTAAAAAATAAAGGTTGGCTTTCTCTCTGGCCTGCCGCTCGGCAGGAGAGGAGGCGAGATAAATAGAGTTGGCTACGCGCGTAGAGGACAATCTGGCATCTTTTTCGGACGGGGGTTCGATTCCCCCCACCTCCAATAATTAGAATGCCATGTAAATCAATAAGTTTCGGCGACAAGTGGGCTGGATCATTTGCTAATACCCCTTACCCCCAGGACATATCCCTGAAGACACGCAATAATTTACGACGGTTGTGGACACGATTTGGTCACAGGCCGAGTGATTTCAAACTTTTTACCTTTGCAGACTTTGCGTCTGTTCTTGGAATAATAGATTAAGAAACTTAGCGGCAAGGCTGCCGTATGTATGAATATTACTATGTTCGTCGAAGCAGAAGAAGCCCAGCCGTAAGGGCTATTGAAATCATTAGGTAATGAAAAGAGATTGCAATAGAT
>CAZJLX010000269.1:0-4295 GCA_964546545.1 uncultured Ignavibacteriaceae bacterium
TCGTCCGTTGTGGCAGTCATATCTCTTTCCTGTCCTGGCGCAGACCGGCGGGCCATCGGAAATAGCATATTTTTGTCAGATTGGCGGGTTATTTACAATATTCGATTTGCAGCAGCCGACCTATTATCCCCGTCTGACAGCCAGTTTGATTGATAAAAGAGCGGAGGAGCTGATCGCCAGATATGAATTTACGATAGACGATTTATATGGTGATGTGGAGCAATTGATAAATCGAATTGCCCTGCAAAGTTTCCCTCAGGAGATAGAAAAACGATTTACTGAATTCCGCTCGAAGTTCGAAACCGATTTTGAGGATTTCTCCGGTTTTTTATTACAGAACGATAACAGCCTCGATCCTCTCTCAAAACAAACTTATGGCAAAATAGATTTTGCTCTGAATAATCTTGAGAAAAAAGTCTTTGCTCAACACAAAAAAAGGATTCAAGATCTTCGCAATCAAATTTATCGGATGACCAGTTTATTATATCCGGAACGCACGGTTCAGGAGCGGTTGTTAAATATAAATTATTTTATATCGAAATATGGATTTGGCATCGTAGACTTTATAATTGGAAAACTGGATATAAAAAATAAGAAGCACCAGTTGATTAATTTATCTGAGTTTACGGGCTAAAATGAAAATCGGCATTACATGTTATCCGGTCGCCGGCGGTTCCGGCATCGTCGCAACCGAACTGGGGCAGCAGTTGGCCGGGCGGGGACATCAGGTACATTTTATCAGTTATGCTATTCCGTTTCGTCTGGATGAATTTCAACAGAATCTTTTTTTCCATGGCGTTGAAACTACCGCCTATCCGCTTTTTAAACATCCGCCGTACACTTTGACGCTGGCGGCCAAAATGGCCGAAGTGGTTTGTCAGTACAAACTTGAGATTCTACATGTTCATTATGCTATTCCGCATGCCACCTCCGCTTTTCTGGCCAAGCAGCTTATTGAAAAATGCGATCAACCGAAGATTATAACAACTCTGCATGGTACCGATATCACGCTGGTCGGTTCGGATCCGTCTTTTTATGACATAACGCGATTTTCGATTGAAGCCTCCGACGGTATTACCGCCGTTTCGAGTTATCTGGCCGATGAGACCAAAGAAGTCTTTAAGATTAAGAAAAATATTAAGGTAATCCACAATTTTTTTGATGCGAGTCGATTTCGACCATTTGGTCGAAAATGTTGCCAGCGTAAAAACTTTGCCGCGGATGATGAATTTATTATAACTCATATCTCGAATTTCAGGCCGGTTAAGCGGACTCAGGATGTTATTGAGATATTTAATATCATATCGCAAAAAATTCCGGCCCGGCTTCTGCTGATTGGGGAGGGGCCGGATACGATCCTGGTGCGTCGCCAGGTGAATAAGAAAAATCTATCCGATAAGGTAACTTTTCTTGGCAATCAAAGCCGCGTTGAAGCGGTTTTGCCGCTATCTGACTTGTTGCTGTTTCCCTCCGAAGAGGAATCGTTCGGACTGGCCGCTTTGGAAGCGCTCGCCTGCGGTGTGCCGGTTATCGGAACGCTTGAAACCGGACTGGTGGAGGTTATCGAGGATAAGGTCAACGGATTTTTGCTGCCGGTTGGCAGGACACATATGATGGCCGAAGCGGCGCTGGAATTACTTCAGGATAAGGAACGTCTGAGTCGGTTCAAAGAGGCGGCGGCGAAATTGGCGTATGAACGATTCAACTCCGACAAAATCGTAACCGAGTACGAAAATTATTACGGGGAGGTGCTTAATGGATAGTACAATTCCCCGGCTTGATACGCTGGCGATTGCGGCTCATCGTGATGATATCGAAATCACCTGCGGCGGGACGGTCATAAAATTGACTGACGAAGGACATAAAGTCGGCCTGCTTGATTTGACTCAGGGCGAGATGGGGACCAAAGGTACGGCTGAGGATCGCGAACAAGAAGCCGACAATGCCGCTGAAATTATGAAAGCGAGTTGGCGGGGTAATCTGCGATTGCGCGATTCCGATGTCGAAGTGAATCGTAAAAACAAGCTTTTGCTTGCCTCGATTATCAGGCAGTCAAAACCGCAACTGGTTATTTTACCTTACTGGCAACAGCGACATCCGGATCATCTTGCGGCGCACTTGCTCGGTTATGATGCCTGCTATCTGGCCGGTCTGGCCAAGCTGGATTTGGAGGGGGAACCGTTTCGTCCGAGAAAGATTGTTTATAGCTCTTCGTTTCGCGATGCGCGCCACAGTTTTTTTATTGATATATCCGGGCAGTTTGAACGCAAGCTGGAATCGGTTCGGGCCTATCGTTCGCAATTCGACGGCTCACCGCAATCAAAGGAGATTTTCAAACCGGGCGTCGATATTTTTGAGTACATGACAACGACAGCGAAGTACTACGGTCAACTGGTCGGAGTGAAGTACGCCGAAGCTTTTTCGATCAAAGAGAATATCCTGGTCGAAGATTTATTAAATATGCCAGTGCGTTCAATATAATTCAGATGGTACAAAAAACTGACATTCTGCCTGTGCCGGTAAGGTTAATATAACAAAAAGAATAAGAGCGGGCAATAATAGTGCATCGCCCGCCCCTTTTGCGTGACGAGTGGGTTTATCTCTCCGCAAGTTGATCTGCAAATCTTTCCGCTTTGGAAATCATATCCATCAGTTCGACAACTTCGCGCGAGTCATTCTGTCGCATGACATCGCGCACAACTTTTCTGACATCATCCAGTTTACTGTTGCGCGCCCAGTATGATTTGCCCAGAATTTCGCCAAATTCAGCGGCGGCGGCGGCCAGTTTAAAATCGGATGAGCAATTATCGAAGCGGCGACTGAAATGATTCCTTTTAATCGTGTAGCTCTGCTCGTCGACAATATCCTGATCCGGGTGTTTATAGCGAATAAAAACCGAAGCGACATGATCGGATCTATACTCATCTTTGAACCTGACTTCATAAAGCGCCGTCACCTGGTGACCCGAACCGATTTCACCGCCGTCTTCGCGGTCATCGCGAAACTTGTTATCCGCGACATCACGGTTTTCATAACCGAGCAGACGATAGCTCGAAACGACACTCGGATTGAAATCGACCTGGATTTTAACATCGCGGGCGATAACCTGTAGCATCCCGGTCAGATTTTCCATGAAAACCCGGCGGGCCTCCGAAAAATCATCGACATATGCATAATTGCCGTTACCTTTATCACCAAGTTTTTCCATCAGGATGTCGTTGTAATTACCCATACCGAAGCCAATTGTACTGAGAGTGATACCGCGATCGATCGATGGTTTAATCTCGCGCAGTAACTCATCGGCATTGGTCTGTCCGACATTGGCGACCCCGTCGGAGCAGAGAATAACGCGATTGATACAGCCTTTTCTAAAATTATGTTCGGCCATGCGATAGCCCAGACGAAGACCCTGCTCGGCATTGGTCGAACCACCCGGCTGAAGTCGGTTGATTGCGTCATGGATTCTCCAGCTATCCCGAACTGAGGTCGGACGTATAATTTCGCGGGCATTCGAGCCATAGACGACAATTCCGACCCGGTCGTCATTTTCAAGATTATCGACCAGCATATTCAATGCTCGTTTGACAAGTTCGAGACGATCTTCACGGTTCATCGAACCGGAAACATCGATAACAAAAACGAGATTAGCCGGTTTACGTTCCCAGCGACCGACATCATCACCCTGAATACCGATTCTCATCAGTTCGCAGTTTTGCCCGAATTTGGAGGGCGCACCCTCGATATTGACACTGAACGGGCTTTCATCGGGCTGTCCATAGTTATAGTGAAAACGATTGATGAACTCCTCGGTGCGGATCGCCTCATCCGGGGGAAGAGTCCCTCGTTCAAGGTATGAACGAGCCATGACATAAGAAGCATCATCGACGTCAATGGCAAAAGTCGAGAGATGGTCATCCTCGGTGAAAACAAACGGATTGGTTCCATAGTCTTTGAAAAACATGGCATCGTACGTTTGGCCATTGACAATCGACGGCCAATAGTACGGCGGTGGCGGGGGAGGAGGATAACAATTAGGATTCGGTTTGCCGGGACGATCTTTCGGCTCACGCACGATTGACGGGGAATATCCCCCGAGCGGATCGCCGATATCGACACCGTCGACAATATAGGACGCTTCGCCAGCCCGGCCGCCGCGAATCAGGATTTTTTCTTCATCCGGCGCGATAACACCGGCTGTTTCCTTTAATAATTCATCAACATTTCTGACCGGTATTTGTTGTTTATGATCTTTTTGAATTATGACACTACTGGAGGTACAATATCTATCAATAATA
>CAZJLX010000270.1:0-2543 GCA_964546545.1 uncultured Ignavibacteriaceae bacterium
GTCGGAGAAGTGTCGCAATTGTCGGTCGCAGTTGCTGTTCCTGTACTGGCCGGATCAATTGAGAAATCACACTCAATCGTCACATCAGCCGGGCAACTAATCACCGGCGGGGTTGTATCTACAACCGATATCGTCTGGATACAGGTTGAGGTATCGCCGCAATTATCAACTGCGTACCAGGTCCGGGTAATCGTTTTTGCCTGAGAACAGGATCCGGCCATCTCGCTGTCGGAGTAAGTGATTATCGGCGAAGGATCATTGTCATCGGTCGCCGTAGCCAAACCGGTATTTGACGGATCGGTTGAAGCGTCACACTCAATTGTCACATCGGCCGGGCAAGTAATCGCCGGCGGACTATTCAAGGCAACCATGATAACTGTCTCACAGGTATCGGCCGCACCGCAGGCATCAGTGGCAATCAAAGTGATCGTATTTGTTCCCACAACCGGTGTGAAGCAAACGCTGTCGCCGCTCAGTGTCCCGGGCGAAACAACAATCGATACGAGGTTGCCGTCGGCGTCAGTGGCTCCAAAGCCGGGAATGCAAATATCACTCAAATCACAAACAAACAGCGAGTTATTGCCGGGACATGTCGCCACCGGCGCATTATTGCATAATTCGATGGAGTATGGTGATATCTGTGGCGTCGTTGCTGGACTGGATACTGTCGCCTCACCATCGGAGGCGGTTATGTAATAATCAACTGAAAGTTTACAGGTCAACTCGTTTGCTGGGATTGTCGCGCAGAATGTGCTATCATCGCCCTGAAGCGACATAAATATATCCGTATAACTACCCGCTTGTGTCCGATAGAATAACCGTACCGTCAGGTCACCGGGATCCGTATCTGCATCCGTTACATAAGCACAGATTTCAAGAGGAAGATTATCCGACTGACAAGTATCGCCTAAATCCAGAGTGGCCATCGTGATTTCAATCTCCGGGACATCTCTTTCCTGACATGAGGCTGAATCGCAAGGGCCGCATGAAGCCCCGTCATTGTCGTAATAACATATCGTAGTCGTGTGCCAGTCGCCATTCTGAACCGTATCAAGGCTTTCATAGCAAATGTAGTAGCGGCTACAAAGGCGCTCTTTAATCTGAGTATAAACCGAATCAATATCATCACCCGAGGGAGCATGGCTCCAGAATCCGCCGGTTCCGTTGGCAAAGGCCTTCAGTGCCGCCGGATTATACCAGGTATAGCCTATCGGCCCGAGATTAAACGTGTATATCGGAATTCCGGCACCATTGGCCAGATTGACAATTATCGTCGAATCGTCGGCGTACGAATAATCGTATCGCCCGTCGGGCGGCGGCCAGCAGCTTTGACTGCGGTTTTCCTCACCATCCGTGAAAGCGATTACCGCCTTCGAACCTAGCTCGGCTGTCGTAAGATCGACGCCCAACCAAACGCCGTCGAATACGGCTGTATAACCGTTGGCCGTCAGGCCATTAATCGCCGAATGAAGTGCGGACGTATCACTTGTGAAAGTAATGACCGTATCGACGCAAGTAGAAAAAGACACGATTGCCACTCGGTCGTACGGATCCATATTATCTACAAAGTGATGCATGGCCGTTTTGGCCGCATTCAATTTGCCGTTACTGCCCATACTGCCGCTAACATCCACAACCAGACAGACCGATGTGAAACATGAGTCCGCATTCAATTCCTGAACCGTATAAGAACTGATAACATTACCGTCCTGATAGATACAAAAGCTGTCCGAAACCAACCCGTTAACCGGGTTACCGCTGACATCCAATGCATCCACGTAGAAGCAAATGTCGGGGAATCCGGAACAATCAAGACCGGAAATAACCATCGAATCGACCGACGGAGTCTCACCACTTCTCATCGCGGTCGATGAACCTGGCCCGGTAGTAATTTGTGTCGGCGGAGGATAATCGTATACAACGCTGTCGACCCAAACGGTATCAGGCACTACGCCCATAAGAACCTGAGCATTAGCGGCCGAAGCCCCAAAAATAAATCCCGCCAAAAGCAGCAGGATAACCAATCGAGATGTTTTAAATAGCCCCACTTTTTCCAAGAAACGATAACTACTCCTCATCATCAGGTTACCCTTTCATATATATTTTGTACATTATTTACCCGGTCATGCAGGCAATTGCCTGTATTAAAAAGTCGCATCATATAGTTTAGATAAGTAGTCCTATGCCTTTGCATAAATCCAAAAATATAATATTGATTCTCTTCGGGATTAAAAAATCCCAGTATGTAACAGTATTAGCAGTCGAGATTGTCCTATATGTATTAAGTATAAAGATTTTCAACTATTTAGCAAGAAAAAAATAGATAAAAACCAGGTTATTTTTGCGTATTTATTACGCATAACCGAATGCACTGGAGCAACTTATAATTGAATGGATTATGTCAGGATTGAGTCTGATTTTAAAGTGGTGGTTTATCTTGTTGTCTATCAACAAGATATGTGATATTTTTCAGATAGAATATGTTTCTCGGCGATACTACACTATATGGATGTTTTTAGTCTATTTACGCACTTTCAACTTTT
>CAZJLX010000270.1:2553-4269 GCA_964546545.1 uncultured Ignavibacteriaceae bacterium
TATTTGTGGAATAACGCCAATTACTTTCAGACCGAGCGCCTGTTCGACATCTTCGACATTGCGGAATGACTTGTCGAGAATCTCGGCCAAAAGTACGGCCGCCCCCCCAATTGCCAGACCCAGAAGGAAACCGAGCAGGACAATCTTTTTGCGTTGCGGTTTAAACGGGTTTAAAGGTATCTTGGCCGGTTCAATCACTTTATACTGCGACTCGCGTAAAAGGGCCTGAGATATCTGAGAGCCTTCTTTAAGATTTTTGAATGTATCTCGCAATTCACGCGCGGCCACAATCTCACGATTGAGTTGATCCAGACGCGCCTGATAGTCCGGAATCAGATTGACCTTATCAGTAATATCATCACGGGCAAGCTTGAGCGCATTTACTCGAGAATAAAGAATATCAAGCTCATCCTTGATGTTAAAAAAACGACCTAACAGTCTCAAACTCGAGCTATCTTTTCCTGCAAACTTGTCGGCGACTTCATTTCTATTGAGATCTTCCAGCTCGTCAATCAGATTAAACAGTCTGACCTTGTGATTTAATATCTCTGGATCAGCCAAAGTGTAGTTCAACATCAAACTGCCCAAGGATGATATATGTTCTTTTATGCCGGATTTTATTTCCCTTTGTTCTGAAGCATCGGATAATTTCAAGTCGTTTCTTGGTATATCAGAGAGTTGTCTTTGCAGAACACGCTCTTCATTTTTTTTATCCTCGATCTCCATCTCCAGTCCGGATATTTCCGAATTAATCTCTTTCCGATTCTCATCCGAGGCGATTCTGGCATCAAGCTGAATATTAATAAATTCCTTTTCAAGGCGCGTTTTCTGATCGATTTTTTCCCTCAAATCCTTTTCATATTTCGCCAGCTGTTCATATGAAAAATCCTGCGAGACACGAACCGAACCAAGTTCCTGCTTCATCTTTTCAGAAATAAAGATTTCAGCCAGCTTCTGCGCCATATCGCGCGCCTGAAATTGGTCGGCCGATTGAACAGTAATTCGGATCTGATCCTGACCGGCAAACGAAACCTGAATCTTATCCCGTAAATTTTCCAAAAGTATATCAAATTTAATCTGTTCGATTGATAAGCTGGGCTGAGATGCCTGAACTTTCAACGCAGCATTTTCCAGCCCGGCATCGTTATCAAGTTGAAGCTCACGTACTAATTGCGAAATAAACGGCGACGATGTAATTTCATTTTGCATAGATCGTAATTCATTTGATCTGTTGCGGTTCGAGCTATAGCCGGGGGCATCACCCAATAGCCGCTGTAATTCGTTGGAGAGCCGGACACGACTGCCGACCCAGACAATAACCGATGATTCATATTCGGGAGTAATCAGATAAGAACCGCCGGCGGTGACGACTGTAACCAAAATCAACGGCAGGATTACCAGCCATTTTCGTTTCCGGATAATATTGAGAATATCACCGACATCAAAAAGACTTTTTTCGCTCTCGCTTGATGCTCCACCCGTTTTATCCATAATAATTTATCTCGTTTTGACTCCTGTTTTCACTTAAGAATAATCCAAAATTATCAGCCATCTCTTTTATAATCAAACCACACATTCGTTTCACAAACCATACTAAATAAGCGGTATACATTTGTAAACAAAAAACTATATATAAATCGGCGCGGCGGGATATTGATATTACTAATAAATCCTGCCGCGCCTTGATTATATTATGCCGGCGTCAAACGGCTTTTT
>CAZJLX010000271.1:0-4244 GCA_964546545.1 uncultured Ignavibacteriaceae bacterium
CCCGCGAAATACTAAAAGCCTTCTGTAAGAACTATGTTGAGATGACACCCTGGGGAGAGAACAATATCTGTTGCGGAGGCGGTGGCGGGACGGTATCGATTGATGAAATTCGCCCCTACCGGACGACGATTGGCGGCAAATTAAAAGCGGACCAAATTCGGCGCGCCGGATGTAAAATTTTGGTTGCACCCTGCGCCAACTGTAAAAAGCAGTTAAAAGAACTGGTTGAGGATCAAAAAATCGACTGCGAAGTTATGGGACTTCATGATTTAATCTACAAGGCGATCATCTTTGATGATTCCATGAAAGTCAAACCTGAAGATTCAACAGAAAATACGCCGGAGGTACAATAGAGTATGGATAGCTTATTGGAATTTGCCCGGGGACCATTGTTCCGTCTGGCATTTGTCATAATGATATTGGGATTACTGAGGGTTTTGGCCCTGGAAATAATAAATATCCGGTCGGCTTATCGCAGGGCGGGCGACAAAACGATGCCGTGGAGCCTGATTATCAGCCGGACTGTTGAATGGCTCTTTCCGGTCAAACGGATCGGGCACCAGCGACCGATTTATTCGATCTTTTCAATTCTTTTTCATGTCGGATTACTTTTGGTGCCGATTTTTCTTTTCGCGCATGGGCAGTTATGGAAAAGCGGAATTGGCCTGTCATGGCCGAGCCTGCCGTATTCCTGGGCCTATTGGTTAACCATAAGCACTATCGTTTTTGGTGTTTTTCTGCTGATCGGCAGGATATTTAATAAAACCTCATCTTTTTTAAGTCGCAAACAGGATTTCCTCTGGCCGCTTCTGCTTCTGGTACCGTTTGTGACAGGCTTTGTCTGCGCACATTTATCGGTCGCACCCAGCAATTATAAACTGTCTTTATTAATTCATGTCCTCGCCGGGGATTTAATTTTTATTCTGATGCCTTTCACAAAAATCGCGCACTGTGTCTTGATGCCTCTGTCACAAATCGTCTGCACTCTCGCCTGGAAATTTCCGCCCGAAACCGATGATGCCGTTTGCAGTACGCTGAACAAGAAAGGAGCCCCGGTATGAGCAAAGCAATATTAACCGATGTCACCAAATGTATCGGGTGTTTGAAATGTGTTTCCGCCTGCAAACAGGCAAATAATCTCAAGCCGGATATTCCCCGGACCTGGCAAAAAAAGGATGGTCTGTCGGCCCGCAACTGGACTTCGATAATTAAAAAAGAAAACAATCATTATGTCCGTAAGCAGTGCCGGCATTGTCTCGAACCGGCCTGCGCCTCGGCCTGTCCGGTCGGTGCGCTGCATCAGACCGACAGCGGCGCGGTGATCTACGATAAATATAAATGCCTCGGCTGTCGTTATTGCATGATGGCCTGTCCATATGGTGTGCCCCGCTATGACTGGGATGAACCGGTCCCGTACATTGAAAAATGTATTCTCTGTTATGACCGAATCACCGACGGCCGGCAACCGGCCTGCACCGAAATCTGTCCCACAGGAGCAACCATTTTCGGCGAGCGGAGCGAATTGCTGAAAATCGCACACGAACGAATAAAAGAAGACCCCGGCAAATATATCGATAATGTCTGGGGCGAGTTTGAAGTGGGCGGCACCTCAGTGTTGTACCTCTCCGATATCGACCTCGGCTTTCTGGCCTACCAGACCGATCTCGGCAATCTTCCGCTTCCCGAAACAACAGCCCCGGCGATGAAAGCGGTGCCTTTCGCTTTTGCGGGAATGGGTGCGGCTATGTACGGTGTAAACTGGATTATCCGGCGACGGATGGAGTTGAATAAAAAACCGGATGAATCCGGCGAAACAGGGGGGCCAACCGATGAATAGGGTTCAGACCACAAAATTGATTTTATGGCTGATAACCGGGTTTGCCGCCGCTGTCGGATTGACAAGAATGATCTTCGGGCTTGGTGTCACCACCAATCTGACCGATTCGACGCCGTGGGGTTTCTGGATCAGCTTTGATGTTATGGCCGGGGTCGCTCTGGCCGGAGGCGGATTCGTACTGACCGCCATATTCTATATGATGCGCCAGGAAAAATATCATGATCTGGTCAAACCGGCAGTATTGACTGCCTTTCTTGGGTATATTGCGGTTATTGTCGGTCTGCTTTTTGATCTCGGACTGCCTTGGAATATCTGGCATATGATGATTTACTGGAACCCTCATTCGGCGCTGTTTGAGGTTGGCTGGTGCGTTATGTTGTACACAACCGTTTTGCTTTTGGAGTTCAGCCCAACACCTCTGGAAGAGTTCAGCCGCTACGCCAAAATACGGAAAATCCTCATGAAATTTCGCTTTCCGCTGGTATTGCTGGGTATCATGCTTTCGACCCTGCACCAATCATCGCTCGGATCGCTCTTTCTGATTATGCCTTTTAAACTGCATGCTTTGTGGTATTCATCGATTCTGCCGATTCAATTTTTCCTGTCGGCCGTGGCCTTGGGCCTGATGATGGTCTCGCTCGAAAGTCTTGTCTCCCACTGGCTATATCGTCGCCAGCCGGAAAACAAACTGGTCGCCGGACTGGGCAAGGCGGCCGTGATTGTGCTGTCCGTCTATTTCGCTGTTAAGATGATAGATATAATTGTTGCCGGCGAGTTTGGTTTAATATTTAATGGCACCTGGGAAGGATACCTGTTTATCGCTGAGATGTTGATTTCAGTCCTGATTCCGGTCGTCATTTTCGCCGTTCCCCGACTCCGCCTTAAAACCGGATGGCAGTGGTTCGGCTCATTTATGGTTGTATTCGGCATGATCTTCAACCGTATCAATGTCGGTGGCCTGACCATGCTACGCGCCACCGGTGATTCTTATGTTCCATCATGGATGGAATTCGCTATAAGCTTTGGGGTTGTTTCTGCCGCCGGTCTCGTTTTTCTCTTTGCTATCGAAAGGTTTAAAATCTGGCACAAACCACCCAAAAACCCGGAATCGGAGCCATATGCCAAACCGCGGTTTGACTATGCCGCCAGGACCTGGCTTGGTGCGCCGGCGATTGCCGCAACGACCCGATACTCACTCGCTTTCATATTGAGTTTTGCCCTCGGGATCGCTTTGATGCCCGACGCCCGTATCCACAGTCAGGGAGTCGAAAATGTTACGGTTCAAAAGGCCCGCGGGGCTGATACGCTTTTCATTGACGGCAACCGTGACAGCTTCGGTGTCTCATTTGACCACAAATCGCATATCGATTCTCTGGGCGGCTCCGAGGCCTGCATTAAGTGTCATCACATGAATCTGCCGATCGATAAAAACAGCGGCTGCTGGCAATGCCACAGTAAAATGTATTCGGCCAATGATATTTTTAATCATGACTGGCACAACTCCGAGACTGGCGCTAATATAGTCTGCGACAAATGTCATCCGGCCGGTCAAAGGCGGGAGAAAGCGACCGCCAAAAAATGCGCGGAATGTCACGCCGATTTGGTGAACGAATATACACAAACAATGATTGATAATTATATAGCAGTATCGTATGTTGACGCTATGCATATACAGTGTATCAGTTGCCATCAGGAAAAGGCCGCGAATAATCCGGAACGAGTCCACCTTTCCGAATGCGCCTCCTGTCATGAAACCGCTCCGCCCGAACATTTGAATGATCTGCTGAAATGGACCGACAGTAAACCGTCATACAATCGCGTCTTATTACCGGAGAAAGCGGAAAAAGAAGGGAAAACAAAAGGCATCTGATATGAGCAGGAAACAATATAAAATTCTGATTATAGATGACGAACCGGATGTTGTCATATATCTGACAATGGTTTTGAAAGCGCATGATTTTCTGCCGTATGCGGCGGATAACGCCGCTTCGGCGATGAAAAAAGTCAATGAACTGGAGCCGGATTTGATCTGCCTTGATATTATGATGCCCAAAGAAACCGGTATCTCATTTTATACGCGTTTACGAAAAGACAAAGCTTTTTTTGATATCCCGGTTATTATCGTCAGCGGCGTCGTGCAATCATCTAATTTTGATTTTCGAAGTTACGTGCCGGACAAATCGATTCCGCCTCCCGAATCATGTATGGAAAAACCAATTGATGTGGATAATTTTATCCGCACCATAAAGGCACTAATTGCTTCGAAGAATAAGGCGGCGACCGGAAAGGGAAAAAATGGCTGAAAAAAGAGTCAAAATACCTCGCCGACTTGATGATTTAATCTTTCATGAATTATTTCAGCAGGTTCCTTTTAATGTCGCCGTGATTGATCGTAATTACAATATCG
>CAZJLX010000272.1:0-4237 GCA_964546545.1 uncultured Ignavibacteriaceae bacterium
CTGATCGATCGAAAGATCAATATTACCGATCGCCGTTTGCACCAGATTACTCAACTCGGCCGCGATAAAGGGTGACTGCATACCCAATTCCTCGATTCGGGTCGCCAGACCGCCGACTGATTCCCGGAGAATCTGCTGCTCGGCGGCGATATCCCGAAGGACATCCGATTTCCCCTTGATTCCGGTAGTACGATTTATCAGTGTCTCCTGTTCATCGGAGAGGTAATTAATATCGTCGATGGCATCGCGCATCTTGCCGGCCATCTCCTCGTCGCCCCCTTTGCACATACTGGCCTGCCCGTCCTGCATCTCATCGAGCAGTTTTAAAAGACGTGACAAAGCCTTTTTGCCCTCTTCTTCGGCCGGTGTTTTTTCTTTGGATTCGAGCTTATCGCTCATTCTCTGCATATTTTCCCCGGCCTGGCACTGTTTGACCGACTGGCAGAATTTATTGGCATCCGACTCTTTTTCATATTTAGTTTCGCTTAACATCTTGTTAAGTTTGGCCGCTTCATCCTGAAGATTTTCCAGTCCCTTTTTTACTTTTCGTTCGGCCGGCGAGAGTTCGGGCAGTTTTGTCGGATTGGCCTCGGCCGTTTTATTATTCATCTGATCCTGCTGCTCCGATAATTGTCGAGCCATTTCTGTCATCGCATTTACCTTCTGCTCGATCTGCATCTTCTTAAGCAGAGCAATCGTCCGGTTGAGACGCTTCATCAAATCATCCTGTGACATCTGAAAATCTTTCAGGGCCTCGTCAAGTTCGTCCTGATTCATCTTCTTCAGCGCTTCCATAAGTTTCAGTCGCGCCTCGCGCATTTCCGGTGTAGCAACCTCTTCAAAAAGTTTTTGGATTTCGGTCAGTTTTTCCAGAAGTTCTCGGCTGGCAAGCCGTTCCTGTTCCATCTTTTTAACAAATTCATCCATTTTCTGCGCTGCATCTTTTATCTGATCGGCCAGCTTTTCATCCTGCTCGGCAATTTCTTCCAGCTCTTTCCGGTGCTGCCAGTTTAATTTTTGATTCGCTTTGCCCTTATCCTGCTCTATTTTGCGGGCAATATTTTTCATCCGCTCGGAAAGCTCCTCGTGGCTTTTCAGAAACTGCTCGGCACGGCTGATATTCTGCCCCTGTTCCGCTTCGGTCTGGGCGATTATTTCTTCCAGCGAGGGCAGACGGGCGATATACTCCCGCGATTTACTTACTTTCGGCCCGCTTATATTGTCATTGTCGGCCAGTTCAAAATAGTAGCGAATATAATCGGACGGCATCATCATAAGCGGCTCGACATCCCAGTTAAGCGTTATCTCTCCCTCGGTCTTGATATTATCGGAAAAGTGCAGAACGGCGACATTTTCCTCACCCTCGGTTCTCTCTGAAACATGCTTATATTTCAGAACCAGCGATGAAAAGCCGTAGTCATCGGAGATGCCGATATGCAGCGGTATGATCATATCGTCGTTCAGGTTGATATCAATACCGGGGCGTTTGACATCGATCACCGGATATTCATCCGGGACAGCGGTAATATAATACTCGATCGGATCGGGATTGGTTTCGCCCTGTTTGTCGACCAGATGAATCGAATAATTTTGATCTTCGGTGACGCGGAATGATAATTCGCCGACCTGACCATTTAATTCAAACGGTGACCGCGATGAATCATCAAAGAGCATCTCGGCCCGCTCAAGCGGCCCGTTGCTTTCGATCCGCATATTTACCCGCGAACCGATCACAGCCGACAGAGAACCGTCATTTTCATCGACAACCAGCGGTTTCAGTCCGGTATAATCGGGATAAAAGATCGACAATTTAATGCCGGTCACCCGGGGCCGGTCGACGACATCCAGATGATAAACTGGTGTCGTAATCCGTCCCGCCCTGATATAATAATCGAGCGAGCGCCGAACCTGTTTTAAGGTCGTATAAAAGAGGAGCGAATCGCCCGCCGCTGTTGGGACGCCAACCTGTCCCGTCAAATCGACCGACGCTTTCTGCCAGATTCCACCGGCAAATTTGTAAAAAACAGTCGCGCTTTCGGGAAATTTTTCTCCCTGCAATATACCGCCCAAATCAACATCGCGATATTTTATGGCAATTGTTGATCCGGGAAAAGCCTCTAACTTAAAACCAAGCGGCGGTGCGATTAATTCGTTCGGATGCGAATAGACATTATATGAATATGAAAAGAGTCCCGGAAATATAACCAGAAGAGCTATCCCCACGACCAGTCCGAGCGCCAGCGGCCGCAAATTGCGCCAAAGAGGATAAGCCGAAACGACCTGATTAAAATTCAGACTTGAGGAACGTTCTACCGCCTGCTTTAGGGTGGCGTTCATCAGATCATCCGAGTAACCGGGAATACCGTTTTCCAATTCCGAAAATTGAAGGGCGGCGATTAGCCGTCCTTTTAGGAGGGGAAATTTCTTTTCCAGTTTAAGAGCCGCCGTTTTATTGTTCCCGGCCAGCAGTCTGGCCAGGGCCAGTTTCCAGAAAAAGAAAAGAGTAATTCCGGCCGAAATAACCAACAGCCCGATTTTTATCCAAACCGGAATAATAAAAATTCCAGCCAGAAGTGAAAGAATCACCGAAACGGCGATTATAATCGCCGTTGTCGCCAGAAGACCGGCGATGAACCGGACCGCTCTCTCTTTTATCAGAACCGCCTTAATTCTTTTTTTAAGGCTGTCAATATTATGTCTTTGATGCTCGGTCATGATGTCACCCGTTAATTATTTAAGGCATATACCAATATATTCATACCCATCTTAAGAGCCGCTTCTCTCTTTTCCGGCGGATCATTATGAACCTGAGGATCCTCCCAGCCGTCGCCGATATCCGACTCCAACAGATAATAAAGCACGACCCGTCCATCAATAATAACGGCATAACCGCGCGGAGGTTTGTTATCATGTTCATGTATTTTAGGCGGGCCGGCCGGGAAATCAAAATAGCTGTGATAGATTTGATGTTCAAAGGGAAGTTCTACCAGGTCACGTTCGGGAAAAAGAGCCGCTATTTCGTTGCGCACCGCTTTTTCCATCCCATACGAATCATTGATAAAGAGAAAACCGCCGGCGTTCAGATACGAGCGCAGTCGCTCTCGCTCTTCATCGGAAAATTTTATCACCCCGTGCCCGGTGGCAAACAAATAGGGATACCTGAACAGGTTGTCATCCATAATCTGTACTGTCTTCTCCAGCGTATCAATCGGAAAATTGCTGTTATCCCGAACAAATTTCAAAAAGTTCGGCAGAGCCGAACTTCCCCAGTACCAGTCACCGCCGCCGCCATAATGAAGCCGGGCGACTGTTATCGCGGCCGGATGAGTATGACTCACCGGATTGAAAGCCGGCCGGGTGGTCGGACTCAACTGCGCGCGACTCTGCGAATAAGAAGCTTCAGCCATTGTCAGAGCCAGTAATAAGGCAAGTAAACAGAATCTTAACATAATTTATCCTGCTATATAATATACTATCCAAATCGGAATTCAGCTCAGAAAATCTTTACGAAAGATGACTATTGCTCCAAAAAAGTACCCCCGGCCCGTAAAGAGCCAAGGGTTGGGAGGGATTATGTCTAAGGATGTCTTATAATATATAAAGTCCAATAGTCTTGTCAAGAAAAAATGACAAAAAGTGACACTTTTTGTCGACCTCGGTCTATCTGCTTTAAAATGAAAGCCTTAGGCCGAACTGGTTAATCGGTTTTTCTTCGAATTTGGAGAATATTCGCTGATAATTAACGGAAAAATACTTCCAGACCGGCTTAACCAGCGACAATTCAATATAATGATCCTGGCAATAATTTGACATATCATAGTTAATATCAGCGGTGAATTCAAAAACGAAATTTGTCCAGAGGTTGAAACCGTTGATAGCGACGATCTGGAGTGTCCGGCCACGGTCATTTCCGGCATCATCGACATTTCTGTAAAACGAAACTTCATTGGAAATCGGCACTATGCCAAAAGTTTCGCCCCCCACCGGCGGCAGAGTATAGGCGGTCGAACTTAAAATCATCAATAAAATTGTCAGACTAATAAGAATTTTACTCGATTTCATTTTTCGCTCCTGATTAAAACTTGGTCCGCTTCCATTAACATGAGCAATAAATATCAATTCAGAGGTATGTCAAATGATAATTCGGATGCATGGTTAAGCTTTCCGTGGGCGGCAGATGTTGTTGCGTCAGTTCCTGCGGACGCCAAAAAGGCGAACGTGTGAACTGACGCCAAAT
>CAZJLX010000273.1:0-1633 GCA_964546545.1 uncultured Ignavibacteriaceae bacterium
CAACAGGAAAGGTCAGAAGGAGACCTACCCCCTGATGACTATCTCGATTGCGGTGGTTGTCAATCGTCAGGGAACTTTTACGCATGCGGGTGAGATGTCGCACATGCTGGCCGATCTGAAAAAATACACCAAATCTCTCAATGGCTCCAATTATGTCGTCGAACGCCGGAAGAAATATTGATATTAACGACCTTCAAGTCCTTTCAAAAAGTCCTTCGCCGGTTGAAAATTCGGATTGATGCGTAAGATGCGATTTAAATAAACACGCGCCGAATCTTTGGGATAGTTGAATTTGTCGAAAGTCATAGCCAGATTAAAATAGGCCTGAGCGAATTTATCATCGCTCTGAATCGCCTTACGATACAACTCAATCGCCCGATCCGGCTGGCGGGTGGAATAATAGATATTAGCCCAATTGGTAAAATCGGAAGCAGAAGGAGACCCCTGTCTCTCGCCGGCCAGAAACATTTCCTCGGCCTGCGCAAATTTCTGCTCACGGGCATACATCCCGGCCAGTTTGAAATAAATATTTTTATCATCAGGAGCGATCTCCAGCGCCTTGCGATAGGCTATTTCCGACTCGGCGAATTTTTCCTGCGCCAGATAAATATCGCCCAGATTCATATATGCCTGATACAGCGTCGAATCGATTTCAAGCGCCTTGCGGTAAAACTGCCCGGCCCGGTCATAATCCTTTTGGCTTTCAAGTATCAGCCCGATATTGTTATAGGCGCGGGCGTACTGATTGTCGGCCTGAATCGCCCGCTGGAATAAATTGAGCGCATCCTCGGCCTGACCTCGACGATAAATAATCATACCCAGATTATTGAACGCGACCGCCGAAAATTGGTTTATCTTTATTGCCGCGCGATATTCCCTCTCCGCCCTGTTTAAATTTCCCTGACGTTCATAGGTCAACGCCAGATTAAGATGAGTCTGGAAATCATTTTCAAAACCGATATCGAAATATGTCCGGTTGCTTAAAATCAAAGCAAACAAAAATATCAATCCGTAAGTGATAAGCAGTTTCTGTTTTTTATCGTTATAATACTGCCAAAAGGCAAGAGCACCAGCCGCGGCGAATAGAAGCATAAATGGTATCACTGGTAGGCGGTGACGGGCTGTCACAAGGAAAAGTATAACTGTCGGAATATAACCGATGATGAAAATATAAAAAAGCGCCAGCTTTTTGCGCTCTTTCCAGTACATAATCATACCGACCAAAGCGAGTGGAAAGATCAACCCGAACGGAAAATAGATACCCTTTTTCCAGAGCAATAGCGAATATACCGATGAGTACTGTCGGCTGTTATAGATATCGGTTTGATCCGAGTTCTCAAAACCGACAAGAAAATAAACCAGCTTTTTAAATGTAATTGAGATAAATTTTCCCGGATTACTGATAATAAAATTAATCGCTTTTTTGGTCCAGAACGATGATTCTTCAGATGCTGTCAGCTTATGACCGATCTCCTTTTCGGCCGCTTCGCGGGTCGCTTTGGTAAAACCTGTCCAGGGGAGAGATTCATTTAGTTTGACCTCCGGCATCAGCATCGTCAGACCTTCGGTCTCCGAATTGTTGCCGATATATAAATTGATACCGCCCTGCGATGATATCAGGATTAACTCATCG
>CAZJLX010000273.1:1643-2033 GCA_964546545.1 uncultured Ignavibacteriaceae bacterium
ATTCCTTAACGTCACGGAAAAAAATGGTATCAGAAGTCCGAGAAGATATATTAGCGGACGATACAGTTTCTTTTTTATTTCTTTTATATCTTTGCCAATCAGATAAATCCATATCAAAAACGCCGGTGCCAGGATAAGAATATTCGGTCGGGCGATTGCGGCCAGTCCCAGAATTAAACCGCTGATAAACCAGCAGCGGAACCTGTTTTTTTCTTGGGCAATCAGCAGAGAATAAATAGCCAGAAGATTTAAAAATATAAAAAGCACGGGGATTAAAAACATTGTTTCATAAAAGAATATTGTTCCGTAGGCGGCGTAAGCGAATCCGGCAATCAATCCGACCTTTTTGCCGAAACTTTTCAGGCCGATAACGTAAAGCAACAGGGCAGA
>CAZJLX010000273.1:2043-4214 GCA_964546545.1 uncultured Ignavibacteriaceae bacterium
AGAATCTGAAAAAGGCGGCTGATAAAGATTGAATCGCCGCTGATTTTAAGGAAAAAAGCAAGCAGGTACGGGTATAGTGGCCCGCGAAAATAAGCTTCGTTGCCCCAAAAATTGCCGCCGATAATTTCCCGCGCCCAGTTTAAATGCCATAACTCGTCAACCATTGGATAATAGAAAGTCGGATTCGACTGGGACTGAATCAGATATATCAGACGAATCAAAAAGGCCGCGGCGAAAATCGCCAGCGGCCCTTTGTTATTTTGCAATAACTTTATCATTTATAGCCAAAAACCTTAGCCTTTTGCCGATGTTCGGGACACAAAATAATATAATAAAAACAGCCCGCCGAAGGCAATCAGCGACAACCAGGGTCCAAGCCCGCCGGTTAATGTATCCATCATACCTTCATGCCCATTGAAAAATTCACGGTAGCCTTCCGAACCGAATATAAGCGCCGCCGTCCCAACCCCGAATAAGGCATCACCGGCCACCAGTCCCGATCCGAATAGTATTCCCATCTGATGACGATCATTGACAGTCTTTTTCACTCGCGAAGATTTCGTTATAAGCAGGGCCAGAATACCACCGGCCATCAATGGGGTTGATAGCGACAACGGCAGGTATAAACCGATTGCAAACGGCAGCGATTGAATTCCCAATAACTCAATCGCCACAGCAATCATCCCGCCGACCAGAATCGGCGCCCAGGGAATATTGGAATTCATAACACCCTGAACAATTGTCGCCATAACATTTGCTTGCGGCGCCAGTAGCGGGCTGGGCGTTTCGGGCGTAACGACATAACCGAAAGTCTCCCCAAGAAGATAGAGCGTAAAACCCATCGCCGCAGCCGGGAAAAGCAGGCCGATAAATTCGGTCAACTGCATCTTTTTCGGAGTCGCGCCCAGCAGATAGCCGGTTTTTAAATCCTGCGCAATATCGCCCGACATACAAACCGCGATACAGACGACCGCACCGACCGACATAGCCGTGACCATACCTTTGACGCCGGTAACACCGAAAGCAAGAAGAACCATACAGGTGACCAATAAAGTGGCAATTGTCATACCGGAAACCGGCGATGATGACGAGCCGACAATACCGACAATTCTGGCCGCCACCACGACAAAGAAAAACCCGAAAATAACCGCCAGCAGGGCACCGAGAAAATGAAGTTCAGTGCCGGGCAGCGCCCATATTGCGATAACAATCAGAATCGAACCGATCAGTACATATGACATCGGCAGATCCCGATCGGTTCTCGGAATATCTTTATCTTTTTTTCTTCCGCCGATTATCTCCTTGATTCCCGAAGCAAAGGAGCTGATAATAATCGGGAACGATTTTGCCAGTGAGACAAAGCCGCCCACCGCGACCGCTCCGACACCGAGATATTTTATATAGGCGCCACGTAGTGCCGACGCCGACATCTCATTTAGCGGGATATCACCGGGCGAGATTATAATTCCGGGAATCTGATCACCTATAAAAGCCAGAAGCGGTGCGATCCCGAGATAACCGAGAACCGCTCCGGACAGCATCAAAGCGGCGATTCGCGGACCGATAATATATCCGACACCCAGAAGAATTGGCGTCGCATCGATACCAATCGTGCCGCCTTTCAGGAATTTTTTAAAATCATAACCGGGCGATTCCGACCAGAGCCGGAGCGTATAAAATAACACTTTATAAAGAGCGCCGACACCAATACCCAAAAAGACAGTTCTGGCCTTTTTACCGCCTTCATCTCCGGCCACAATAATTTCGGCACAGGCGGTTCCTTCCGGGAAAGCCAGTTTGCCATGCTCTTTTTGAACCAGATACTTGCGAAGCGGGATCATCAGGAGGATTCCAAGTCCGCCGCCAAGCATCGAAAGCCAGAAAATTTGCATTTTTGTGATCGAATGTTCATAACCCTGGGCGGCCAGATCGGCATTGGCGGCCCAGATAAAAAAGGCGGGAATCGTAAAAATTATTCCGGCCGCGAGCGATTCACCGGCCGAGCCGATTGTCTGGACAATATTATTTTCCAGAACGGTGACATTTCTTTTAAACAGGGCTCGTAAGACAGCCATCGAAATGACCGCCGCCGGAATCGAGGCCGAGACGGTCATGCCATATTTCAGGCCGATATAGGCATTGGCCACACCAAAAATTAGCGATAAAATCGA
>CAZJLX010000274.1:0-4196 GCA_964546545.1 uncultured Ignavibacteriaceae bacterium
CGGCGAACAAATGATTAAGGAGTCGAATTGCCTCTTTGCCGATAATACCCTGTTTTTTGATATCTATTTCGCGCGTTCGGAAACTGAGATAATCAGTCGCCTCGGTTCTTAATTTCTCGATACCCGCGGCACCTTCTTTGACCGCCACCGAATCGGGATCCTCGCCGGTCGGCGGTACCATCACCAGCACTTCCATACCGGCGTCATAAAGAGCATCGACCGAGCGTACTGCCGCCTTCTGTCCGGCCGAATCGGCATCAAAAAAGAGACAGGCCAGATCGGCGAAGCGGGAGAGCAGGCGCGCCTGCTGGGGGGTAAAAGCGGTTCCGGATGAAGCGACGACATTTTTTACACCGGCCTGCCAGAGCGAAATCAGATCGAAATAACCCTCGACGATAATCACCTCGTTTTTTTCACGAATAAACTGCCGTGTGAAATTGAGACCGTACAGGACATTGCTTTTGTAATAAAGTTTGGTTTCCGGCGAATTGATATATTTGGCCGGTTCACCCTTTTTCAGGGCACGGCCGCCGAAGGCGATCGGTTTGCCGCTCAGATTGAAAATCGGGATCATCAGCCGTTGCCGAAAACGATCGAAGTACTTATCCCGCTTATCCGAATGACCGACCAGACCGGCCTTAACCAGTTCGGCCGGGAAGAGGCCTTTTTTCAGGGCAATATTCAGGTATCCCTCCCACTGCTCGCCGGCCAGACCAAGTTGAAAATATTCAATCGTTTCGTCGGTCAGATGTCTCGATTCATGTAGATAATGTCCGATTTTATCGCGGTACTTATCGTCGGCCAGCATATTTTTAAAATACTCGAGCGCGACGACATGAGCGTAGTGCAGTCGCTCAAGCTCTTCTTTGCCGGAGTCATCAACCTGTCTTTCCGGGATATGAATTCCGGCGCGACGAGCCAGATGTTTGACAGCTTCCACAAAAGACATATTTTCATGTTTCATCAGGAAAGTGAACACATTGCCGCCCAGACCACAGCCGAAACAGTGGAAAATCTGTTTTTCCTGCGAAACCGAAAAGGATGGTGTTTTTTCGGAATGAAAAGGGCAGAGGGCCTGAAAATTACGCCCTCTCTTTTTCAGACGAACGTACTCACCGATAATATCGACGACATCGTTAGCCTGCCGGACCTGCTCGATAATATCCTGTGGAATGGAACCGGTCATTGTTTTAATTGTACCACGGTTACCCCGGCGCCCCCTTCGTTCCAGTTCCCCAGGCGGATCGATAAGACGGCCGGATGTTTTTTCAAATATTCGCTGACCCCTTTACGGAGCGCTCCGGTACCTTTGCCATGTACCACATATAGCTGTTTCAGACCGTTTAAAATAGCGGAATCCATAAATTTATCCAGTTCCTCGATTGCCTCCTCCACTCTTTTGCCGAGCAGGTGAAGTTCCGGGCCGGGCGCCGTGATGTCCCGCATGCTGGCTCCCTGACCACTTTCTGCACCTGTCCGGTTGCTTGTGGAATCGGTCACAACTTTACTGATCTGATCGATTTCGACCGTACTCATGATATTACCGACTCGAACCTTGGCCTTTCTATTGCCAACCGGCGAAACATATTCGCCCTCTTTTTTGAGTGAATTTATCCAGACCATATCGCCCGGTTCGAGTTTGTCGGAAGCTTTTACTTTCGGTCTTTGTTCGGCCTTGATATGATTCAATTGATTCTTTTTTTCTTCCAGAAATTTATGCACCCTTTTGACAGATATTTTGGAAGCCTCGGACTCGCGAATATCTTTAACCAGCCGTTCCAGTTGCGCTCTTGTTTCAATCAGCATTTTTTCCAATTCTTCAATCTGACTATTGCGGGCACATTCCGTTTCATTCTGAAATTTTTCAATCCGATTGAAATATATTTTTTCAAGCCGCTCGGCGCTGTCAAGTTTTTCGACCAGGGCCGCCTTATCCTGTCTAAGAGTGGTCAATTCTTTTTCGAGCGATTCGATCAGGCCGGTCAGCGAGCGCTCGCCGCTGCCGGTCAATTGTGCCGCCCGGTCGGTAATATCCGACGGCATACCGAGTCGATGCGCGATCTCGACGGCGTATGACGCGCCGGGGATTCCGGTATGCAGTCTGAAAGTCGGCTGAAGCGATTTGCGATCAAATTCAAACGAGGCGTTTTCGATTTCAGGATGCATCATCGGCAAAGTCTTAAGCTGCGAGTAATGCGTCGTCACAATAGTTTTTGCCCTAATCTGCAGAAGTTTCAGTAAAATCGCCTCGGCCAAAGCCGAACCTTCCTTCGGATCGGTTCCGGCACCGATCTCATCAAAAAGAACCAGGCTTTTTGAATCGGCATGCTGTACCGCATAGATTATCTGACGAACATGCGATGAAAAAGTCGAGAGCGATAATTCGATTGACTGCTCATCGCCGATATCGGCAAATACATTGTTAAAGATACCGATCTCCGAATTTTCATCGGCCGGGATATGCAATCCGGATTGCGCCATAAGGACCAGCAATCCGACCAATTTAAGCGCCACCGTTTTACCGCCTGTATTCGGACCGGTTATGACCATCGACAGCCGTGAGTCGTTTAACATATAATCATTGGCGACAATATCATCTCTGTTTTTGGTATAGTACAGCAGAAGCGGATGACGTGCCCCGGACAATTCAAAGCCGCACTTCTCAATTATTTTTGGCCGGTTCGCTTCGGTCTTAACCGATAGCAGCGCCGCCGCATGGATACTATCCAGAATCCCTATAATCTCGGCGTTAGCCAGCATCCGGTCGGCGACCGCCCCGATCATCGAGGTTATTTGTCTTAAAATTCTGTCAATCTCAAACCGCTCTTCCTGAAACTGAAATCCCAGTCTATTGTTCAGCTCGACTACTTCGTTGGGCTCGATATACATTGTTGAGCCGGATTGCGAGCGGTCATGAATAATGCCCGAATCGGATTGAAACTGCCCGCTGATGACCGGGATCACATAACGTCCGTCGCGCTGTGTAACCGTATCATCCTGCCAGCCGGGCGATTTTTGCCGTCCGGCCAGAATCCTGTTAAGTCGTGAACTGATTTTGCCTTTCAAACCGGATATTTCCATCCGGATATGTTTGAGTTTCGATGAAGCAGAGTCGAGGATTTCACCATCGCGGTCAATGGCTTTATCGATGGCCTGTTTTATATCCGGAAAAGGATGAAGCTCATCCAGATATTCAACGATAAGCGGGAAACGGTCGTTACCGAAGGAACGGTCCGAATCGGATTTGGAATAATTATGCAGGGCGGCGGCAACCTCAACCAGTTCCTTTATTTTCAATAGTTCCAGTGGCTCCAGAAAGATTCCCTCGGTGCGTGATTTCTTAATCAGGCTGGCGGCATTTTTCAGCCGATAAATGGGGAAAACTTCGCCAAAAGATACAATATCCTTCATCTGCGATACTTCGCTCAGACGGCGACTGATAGATTCGGCATCGGTCGAGGGTGCCATCCTATCGACCAGAACCGAACCGTATTGCGTCAAACAGAGACCACGCAAAATCTCAATGATTTTATAATACTCTAATACTTCCAGACTATGTTTATCAAAACTTTTCATAACGATATCAAAACAAAATAAAAAGCCGGCTTATGCCGGCTTGAATATAATCAAAAGTGAAGAATTTTAACAGTATTATTGAAAAATACTACTCCTTGGTGCTGAAATGTTTGTCAATCTGAAACATGACGCGATATACCTGTTCGCGTGATAGTGACAGATCCTGCTGATCCTCAGTCGACATATCACCCGTTGGCTGCTGGAGTAAAGTATGTTCGACCTTATTCATAAAATCCGGATTATTGGGGTGCAGGAGGCCGGCTGTGGATTCATACATCACCGGCAACGTTTTGGCAAAACTCGACCCCAGAAATGAATTATCGAAATCGGTATAAAATCTTTCAGGCATGGGCATGAGAAAAACCAAAAATATGATAAAGCTGATTATCACCCAGCCACGAATTGCTCCGACAAACGCGCCGCCGAGCTGATCTTTTTTCCCCAATTTCTGCAGATTGGCAACCCGGGAAAAGAGCAGAGCCAGAACTTTAAAAACAGCATAGACAATAGCCAGCAAAACGACAAAAGAAATGACCGCAGTAATCAACGGGGAACCGCCCAGCTGGGCATATATTTTTTCCGCAATAATGTCAATGTAGTTAACAGAAACGATAACCGTG
>CAZJLX010000275.1:0-4188 GCA_964546545.1 uncultured Ignavibacteriaceae bacterium
AAATAATTTAATTTATTCTTCTTTTTATTCTTAATCGGCACCACGGCCAAAAATCTTAATCGTTCAAATATGATAAACATCAGATATTTATTGCATCGGAGTAATTTAGGAGTCTAAAAAACGGTTTCAGAGGCCTTAATCTCATCGAGTCGTTTGCGGGCCGGTTCAAAATTGCCGTTAAGTTTCAATATTTGACCGTAACCGATTGCGGCAGAACCGGTATGGCCAAGATTGTAGTAACATTCGGAGATTCCGAAAAGTCCGTCGATACTGTTCGGACAACTGGCCAGGAACGTTTCAAAATGCGGGATGGCCTCGGAATATTTTTCCTGTTGGTAAAGAACTATACCTATCGTCAACTCGATTTCTGTGTCATCGGGTGAAATAGTGATATAAACATCCAAAAGCGCCAATGCTTCTTTTGGTTTATTCAAATGAATTTTGGCAATGCCAAGATTACGATAAACGGCGACCAAGTTGCCGTTTAATTCCAGCGCCCGGGCATAATGTTGCTCCGCTTTGACATAATCACCCATTTTAAAAAAGCAATTGGCCATGTCATGTATCGCTTCCGAGTCATCATTCTTTTTCTCAATATATTTTTCGTACCATTCAGCCGAATGCAGATAATCACCGGTATCATAATATACTTTTGAGAGAAGCTTCAGATTATTGGCATCATTACTATCAAGTTTAACCAACTTTTCGAACAGAGGCAGGGCTTTTTTAAATTGGTTTTTGTTGGCCCAATAAACGCCGGTCCTCTGCAAAATTTCGATATTGGTGTCATCAAGTTCGACTGCCCGATCCAGCAGTTCGGCCGCCTTTTGTTCTTTATTACTCAGTCCATAATAACGGGCCAGATAATAGTGCGCTATTCCAGAATTCGGTTTCCACTCCAGTTCTCTATCGATATAGATTTTCGCCCTTTCCAAATCCCGCCGGTCGAGATAAATATTGGCCAGACCGATATTGGTATCCGCAAACCGATCCTGCTCCTCCAGAGTTTTCAGAAAATACTCTTCTGCCTTTTCGGTTTTCTTTTGATACTGATTTATCAAACCAAGCCAGTAATAAGCTTTATGTCTGCTGAAGGCAAAAAGTTGTATCAAGGCCAGTTTATCATCAACCGTGCTGTATTTCTTCTGCTCTTCGAGATATTTATGAAAATATTCTTCGGCTCTGCCATAATCCATAAGGCGGGCATAAGCCTCGGCCATAGAGTATAATACATCAAGATAATCCGGCTTTAATTCAAGCGCCCGGCGGCAAATATCAAGGGCCTCCTGATATTTTTCAATCTGAATCAATGTGGTTATCTGCTGATGCAAAGCCTGCAGGTGAGTGTGCAGCGTTCCAGCCGGATTGGTATCAGACAGCTCGGCCGCCCGGCGGGCATGTTTTAGGATTAGGGCGCATAGTCCCTGATCCGGTTCCAAAGAGGAGCTGCGAAGAATCTGAGCATAGTTAAAATGCACAAAAGGGTCATCTGGCCTTTCGATTATCTGCTTTTCAAGCAGTTGACGCGAACGGGCCAGTTTTTTTACCATCTTGTCGTGGGACAGGTTATAACCATAATGTTTGATTTTTACATCAGCCCGCAGAATCGGTTCATTTTTTTCATAAATCAATTGATTGTGAACGATGCCCTCATAATAAAATCCGGCATCTCTTCTAAAAAATCTGTTAGACGGCAGGAAACTCGAGACCGCACCGGTATCCGGTTCAATATTATAGACATCAATTGATAAAATCCTGAATTTTTCATTATTCAAAGCCTTTCTTAATTCCGGTAATTTGTCCGGAACAAATTCTTCATCGGCATCAATAATAAAAATCCAGTCACAGGTTGCTTTTGATAGAGACAGATTGCGCGGTTTGGAAAAGTCATTTTCCCACTTCTGAAAATATACTTTAGCACCGTAGGATTTTGCTATTTCGACAGTCTTATCGGTCGAACCGGTATCGACAATAATTATCTCGTCGACCCAGTTGCGAATTGAATCAAGACATCCAGGCAACATCTCTTCTTCATTTTTAACAATCATACAGGCCGAAACCGAAGTTTTGTTTTCCAAGACATTTTTCAGCATCCGCAATTCCTGCACCTGTGAACATTTTTGCAGACCATTCTCGACCAACTCGGCCGCCTTTGGGTAATCGCCGCGAAAGATATAGTAATTGGCCAGATTTAAATACGGATGATCGTATGATGGTTTTAGCTCAATTGCCTTTTTAAAGGCCGACTCTGCTTTTTCAAAATTGTTTTGAGCTTTATGGGCTGTTCCGATAAGATTATAGAGCAAATGCAAATGACCGTAACTCAGCCAGGCCTCTTCGGGATTATCACCTTGCTCGGTTTCATACAGATTAAGATACTTTCGGGCATGTTCCAGACAACGATCATAATCCCGGTAATTCGAATAAACATAACACAAAGCAAAATGCAGGTCCCGATTTTCCGTATCCAGCCTGAGACCTTTTATAGCTGCCGATTCGGCATTGACATAATCTTCACTATTGGCATAAGCGAAGGATAAAAGTCGGAAATACAATAATTTTTCCTGATCATTCTCAAATGACTCCGTATCGCCCAAACCCTTAAGAAGAGATATAAGCTCTTTTAGTTTTTTTTGACAATAAAGTCGGGATGCCTTTTGAAGGATGTGCGCTGTGCTTTGTTTACCTGAAAGAGAATTTGATTTTGCCGATATTTTGGTATCTGTTTTATTTATCCGCTTTCGGCCCTGCTTTTTTTTTGCCTTTTTACCGCTCATTATTACACCGGAACAGCAACTTCGGCGACTTCTTCTTTTTCCACCATAGCTTTATCCAGATCATTCAAGATAAAGTGTTTGACATGATAACTGGAATTTACCATCACCAACTGCTTGGCGAGGCAGGTTTCCGTATTGATCAGAATCGGCCCCTGAAGATTTACCGACAATTGGGTTGGCTCCTGCGGAATCGTTACGATGACATAGGTCTCGACTTTCCTGACATCATGAACCTGTAATTCCTCGATTTCCTTAGGATTGACTTCAATCCGATAATCAGGATAAAATATTATCGGATTGACAACCAAAAATGAAACGGATGGCTCTTCAATCGACTGAAACCATAAGAAGGGTTCGCAGTCTTCCCGTTCAATCAGACAATATTTTTTCAGATGTTCAAAACCGAGAATCGGCTTTTCCATATTAATAATATTATTTTCGGGGATCTCCAGATCTCCGAATTTGATAGTCGATATTTTCATCTATATATCCCCTGTTATAATTTCCACTAATCCAAAAAGTTTAACAATGACGGTTGTATTATTTTTGCCGCGGCAATCAAAGCCGATTGATAACTGTTTTCCCGGGCGGCCAGATCGGTAACAAGTTTGGTCAGGTCGGCGTCTTCTTCTTCGCTCAGTAATTTGGCAAAATTGTAATCCATTTCGGTCAGGCGCGTATCGGTGGTTTCCAGGCGATTTACTTTGGCCCCGACCGAGGCCAGACTTGAGAGCAATTGCTCGATTCCTTCTTCAAAATTACCAATCATGCGACCGGTTGTTTCAAAATCATTATTACGAAGAGAGTCCATCAGAATAAGCATTGACCCGAAAATATCTGATGAGTCCAAAAGGCCCAGCGTTCGGGCGGCGCGGTTATCACCGACATCCTCGATTTTAAGTGATTCGGTATCGATGGTGGATTCAATCTGAATTCCTGTATGATTGCTGTTGATTGAAGCATTAATATCCAGTCCGAGATTATTCAGGGCATCGATTAAATCACCAATGGTGGTAAACGATGAATCCCCCGTATCAAAATAGGCGACTCTGTCTCCCTGCGATATTTTTATTTCGCCCAGATCATATCCCAGGCCATTGTTCAGAAGCGACAGAGGGGTTGTCGCAAAAATCTGAGGTTCCAGTCCGCCGCCGTTAAAAGACAGGCCAAAATCCCCCATGAGACCGAGATTTTCCGCCGTGCTCTGACCTGCGGCCGCTTCACGAATTGAAAAATCAAGAACCGGATCAAGGGGGCTGCCCATTAATAATGGATTTATATCGCCGATTATTCCAAGATCGGCTGCAGTTGTCGACGAACCTGAAATCTCATCAATGCTTAAACCAAGCGGGACACCATTGGCATCGGCAAGTCCGATTCCGGTTCCCGAACCAATGATAAAGGCATTTAC
>CAZJLX010000276.1:0-4188 GCA_964546545.1 uncultured Ignavibacteriaceae bacterium
CGTTTATGAAGATCTGATCAAGGCCGGTGTTATCGACCCGACCAAGGTAACTCGTATTGCTCTGGAAAATGCCGCATCGATTAGCGGTCTGATGTTAACCACTCAGGCGATTATTTCCGACAAACCGGAAGATGAAAAATCTGCACCTCCGATGCCGGGCGGTGGTGGTATGCCGGGTGGTATGGGCGGTATGTACTAATACTGACCTTTATTTATGTTTTTAAACCTCCGTTTTATACGGAGGTTTTTTTATTGTTTGTTTTCCCTGATATTTTCAATCCGCTGCTGAAATTCGGAAGAACTCGAATCGGAAGCCGAATCGGATCGTTTATATTTAAGATATAGATTATAATATTCTGTCGCTTTTTGAAGGCTATTTTGTTTGCCGTATACCTCAGCCATCATATGATAAGCATAAGCGACTGTCGAATCGATAGCGATCATTTTTTGAGAGTAAATTAAAACCGAATCAGGGGAACCGAAAGCCAGATGATATCCGGCCAGACCAGCAATAAGGTCAATATTAAGACTATCCAGCCGATACCCTTTTTTTAGGGCCTGATAGGCCGATTCGTATTCCTCGCGGGCGGCATAAATTACCGCCTGATTGCTGTAAAGTCGGGCATCATATTGCCTCAACTGAATTGCCTTTTTGGATTCCTCCAGCGCCAGGGTAGATTTTCCCTGCTGGAAGTAAATCTCGCTTTTCAGATTGTGATATTTGGAAAAAAATTTGTCCGGTTTGATTGATGATAAAATGGTTTCGGCCAGCTTGAGTTTATTATTATCAAGAGCAGAGAAAGCACTCTCAATCCTTTTTTCATTCCAGAAATTGTCGCTGTAAAAGACATTAAGCGAATCGGCGCGGAGTGGATCATTGACCAGATAGTAATAATCGCGCAGAGCCAAAATAGATGATTGTGCCTTGGGCAGATCAAGATTAATCATATATTTCATATAACTTATCGAAGAATTTCGACCCAGATTTGTTATAAGAAAAGGAACAACTGCGACAATTAAATATAGCACGATTATATAAAAATATTTTGAAAGACCCTTAAGTTTGATTTCGGGAATCAAGATTATCAGTAGCAGGGTGAGAGGAAGGGCCGAAAATGAAAAAAGGTCCCAGTCGCGGGGCATGCCGAGTTTGGGATCGATGATCAGAAGAAATATCAGGATTGCCCCGGCCATCAATCCGAGAGCAAGGACTTTCCTGTTTTTGATTGAGTTTTTTATGCCGCCGAATGATAAATAGAGTAGTAGCGGCAGAAGAGGTGATAACAGAAGCAGTTGATTAAGCACATCCAGAAGATGCGGCAGGCTGAAAAGCGAATAATAGGGTGAAGCCGGTTTGCCGGAGAAAAGCGGCAGAAATATATTTTCGAAATACAGATCGGAGTGATATTTTTTAACAAAGACGTAAATCGCAAAACCGATAGTAACGGCAATTATTACTTTTATAATGCGGCCATTCTTCTTGTATAGTGCTTTACCTCGCTCGCCTGAAAATAAAATATAGATAACGGCCGGAATATATATCGCCATCTGCAAATGAAACAGGATTCCGATTAGCAGGAATATGAAGATATATATTAATCCTCTTTCTCGGTTTAAATATCTTAGCGTAAAATAAATGAATCCGGAAAAGGCGGCCCAGGCGGGAGAATAACTTTCGACATAGCCAAAAAACATCAGCAGTACTGCCGAGCCAAACATGCAGATAAAAGCGAGGAATCTTCTGGTACTGTTTTTCGATATTTCACCCGAAATCAGAATAAAAAAGAAAATTGAAATAGCACCTGAGATAATCGAAACAGCCTGAAAAGCATATTTGGCTGTCTGTATATTTTTACCGCCGAATAAAGATTGTATGCTGTCTAACAAAGTAGTTGTGCCGGCCTCCGACCATTTGAATATTGTCCCTGACTGCGAGGCAAGATTATTCAAAGCGGTGTAACCATCGCCCAAAAAATGAGTCGGCGCCCGAAAAAGATAAAAAAGAACCGACCCAAGCAGGATAGTGAGAAACAGATAAGAGTACTTATTCTTATTCTCAAAATATAGACTGGAGAAGGAATTGGCTAATCTTTCGCCGGATTGTGAGGAGTTTTTCAGAAATGGAACAACTAAAGCGATAATCAGAACGACCAGAGCTATAATTGCATAAATAGGGGAGATAAAAATCAGATGATTAAAACCGAACATCCGGCTTTCCGGGTACAGGAAGGGTAAAAATCTCATTAGTGCAAGTATTACAAATAGTACGGATAATATTTTTTGAAATTGTTTATTCATTTTGTTTAATATATTGTTTGAGTTCATTTATTCGAGTATCGTAAAATTTATCTCCGAATCCCCGAATCTTGTATATTTTATAATATTTATTCGCGCTATCAGGCCGGTTCATGTTAAAAAAACTCCTGGCAATCAGATAATAACTATCGACAAACTCGCTGTCGTTGTCGACTAATTTTCGCGCATAGTAGATTACTGAATCCGGCTTATTTTGTAAATCATACATATAAGCGAGTCCCTCGAGAATATCGACATTATTATTCTGCAGGTCATATCCTTTCCGAAGGGCCGACAGGGCCGGCTCCGTTTCTCCGCGTCCGGAATGTACCATTGCAAGGTTAAAAAGCAACCGCGGATCATATTTTCGCAGTTGTACCGCCTTATTTAATTCCTCAAGTGACTCATTGAGTCGTCCCTGAACCAAGGCAATCATCCCTTTTAAATTATGATATTCCGATGAATATTCATTCGGGGTGAGACTGTCGAAAAGAATTTGGGCTCGATTAAATTCATTCCTTTTTAAAGCTTCAAACGCCATAAATATCCGTCTGTCATCCGGAAAACAAATCTCCAATCGGGCGTTAATCGAGTCGACTGCTTTTTCATCTCCCTGATTTTTATAATAATCGCGAAGAGTCAAAATAGCCGACCGGGATCTTTCTTTGTCAAGATTGATCAGGTACTTCGAATAACTAATAGAATTTTGCTCGTTTAAATTAGTCATTAAATAGGGTATCACCCCAATCGCCAAAAACATAATGAATGACGGCAGAAAACGAAACACGATAAGATTTTTATTATCCGGGATACGATAGATAAACAACATTGTCAGACCCAGCGCCGAAAATGAAAACAGGTCCCAGTCGCGCGGCATCCCGAGCATCGGATCAATTACAAACAAAAAAAGCAGTGAGCAGGTCGATATTATTCCCCAGAAGACAATTTTATTTATGGTATCGTTCGCTTTAACTCCGCCAATACTCAGAATAATTAAAATCGGCAGGGCGGGTGACAGGAGTAACAGTAGATTGATAATATCGACCATATGATTTATACCCAGGAGTGGATAGTCGGGAGTGGCATCCTTACCGTTCAAAAGCGGAAGAAAAATATCTCTGAAGTACAGGTCGGTAGAATATTTATAAATAAACAGCGAAAATAGAACAGCAGCGATAGCTGCTAACAGGGAGAGAATAAGAATTCGATAACGGTCATATATTTTGTGCAGATTGTCCTGATGATAGATAAGATACAGACATGACGGAACAAATATCAACATTTGAAGATGAAGCAGAATACCGAATATCAAAAATACAACCGCCCAAAGCAGACCTGTTTGTTTGTCCAGAAAGCGCATGGCATAATAAATATAACCGGCCATTGCCACCCATAGAATCGGATAACTTTCGACATATCCGAAAAAAAGCAGGATCGTACCGGATATAACAAGACAGGTGAAAACAATTATCGTTTTATACCTGTTTGATCGAAAATTACCGGCGATTAAAAAGAAAAAACAAAATGTTATTATTCCCGAAAAAACGGATAAAACCTGGTAAGCCATTCTCGCTGTTTGAGAATTGGTCTCACCAAGAAATGCCCGAATCGCCGATACCATATATATGAAACCAAGTTCGCTCCATTTATGGATTTTTATACTATCATCCGAAAGATTCGATATCGCGGCGTAACCATCACCCAAAAAATGCGTCGATGCGGCAAATTTAGCAAATAGAGCGGCAGTCAAAATTATAAACAAAAGGCGATAAATCAGATATCGTTTTGAATCATAAAATACTCGGTTGAAACAATCGGCCAGAGATTCTCCCATCCGGGTTGAAAAACCTGACAAAGGCACCATTGATGTTGACGGCGAAAGGGTCTCTGAGC
>CAZJLX010000277.1:0-3255 GCA_964546545.1 uncultured Ignavibacteriaceae bacterium
CGTAAAAACGGTCGGCAGTCGTGCCCAGGGAATCGACAAACTGCTTAATACTGCAATATCTTTTTCCGGGAATCGTCATAAGGGTTTGAAAAAAACGCACCATCAGAGGCGCAGGAAACAGAAACATCAGAGGAGGTTCAGGCATCATCACCCACCGGTCTCATACGGACCGACTCTGGATGATATTGTATCATCGTTATCGGATGAGGTTTCCCGTTGCAAAGGATGCGTCGGGTGCCGTAATCCCCGCTGGTTATCAGTTAAACTGCTCGAAGGCGACCGTGAAATAACCGATCGCTTTTTAAATGATAGTCATAATGATTCGAGCCTGACGAACCGGCTGAACGAATCGATAGAGCATCTTAAAACAACCGCAGGTGATGAACCGGAGATGGCTATTTCCGAGGGGCGTTACGGATATGTGGCGGGAATAATGCGCGAAGTGGTCAAAAAACCGCCCGGTGATCGAATGCTTTTCTCCGAACATCTTGATAATATCATCACCCACAGGTACTATGGCTATCCGATCTTTATGGTATTGATGTGGCTAATATTTCAGGCGACATTTCAGATTGGCGGCTATCCGATGAGTTGGATAGATTGGGGCGTATCATTTCTTCAGGGAACGGCGGCAGCTATATTACCGGCCGGTGCGATAGCCGATTTGATTGTCGACGGTATCATCGGGGGCGTCGGTTCGGTGATTGTCTTTTTACCCAATATTGTAATTTTATTTTTGGGGATATCTCTTCTGGAGGATTCCGGTTATATGGCCCGCGCCGCTTTTTTAATGGATCGCCTGATGCATATGCTTGGCCTGCATGGCAAATCATTTATCCCGATGCTGATGGGTTTTGGCTGTTCGGTTCCGGCGATTATGTCAACCCGGACGCTGGAATCGCATAAAGACCGAATTTTAACCATACTGCTGATACCTTTTATGTCATGCAGTGCCAAGCTGCCGGTTTATGTTCTCTTTGCCGGGGCTTTTTTCGGTCTGAATGCCGGCAATGTTATTTTATCGATCTATATTATAGGTATTGCCCTGTCAATTCTGGCGGCTAAGATATTACGAAAAACGGTTCTAACCGGCGAATCGATCCCGTTTGTTATGGAACTTCCCCCCTACCGCTGGCCAACCTGGCGCTCGGTGGTGATACATATGTGGGAGAGGACCAAGATTTATCTGCGTAAAATGGGCGGCGTCATCCTTATAGCCTCGATGATTCTCTGGGCGCTGGGATATTTCCCCAAACGAAGCGAGTATACTCAGGATTATGATAGTCAAATCGAACAGCTTTCTGCCGATGCATCGGTGCAAAATTCGGCGAGTATCGCGGAGCTGGAAAAGCAAAAAGCGGCCGAGGATCTGGAATATACTTTTATCGGCCGTCTGGGCAAGGCCGTCGATCCGATAGTCAGTCCGCTCGGTTTCAACTGGCAAATGGGTGTTTCACTGATAACCGGTTTTATCGCCAAAGAGGTGGTCGTATCCTCGATGGGTGTTCTGTATAATCTGGGCGAAGAGACCGATGCAACCTCGGAAACATTGATAAATAAACTGCGGTCGCCCGAAAACGGGACCAGTAAACTGGCCGCCTTTGCCTTTATGATATTTGTCCTGCTCTACACACCCTGTATCGTCTCGGTGATTGCCATCAAGCGCGAGGTCGGTTTTAAATGGATGTGGTTTTCGGTTCTCTTCCAGCTAACAATCGCCTGGGTCGCATCATTTGTAATTTTCCAAGCGGGACATCTGGTCGGGCTGTAACCAGGGTTCTAAGTCTTTCGCTCTTTTTTCTTGGCGGCCGGGAAAAGAACATTATTTAAAATCAAGCGATAACCGGGCGAATTTTTACGCACCGACAGGTCGGTCGGGGGATCACCTACCATATGCTGATAATCCTCGGGATCATGGCCGGATAAAAAGGTAAAAGTTCCGCGGCCAAAATTGCCGTGAATGTAACGCACTTCATCGTACCCCTCCACCTGTCCCAGAATAGTGACATATTTTTTCAAAAGCGATTTGCGAAAAGCAGTGTTCTGTCCCATAAAACCTTTGACCATTCCGACATGATTCTGTACCAGCATAGTCGGGACCGGGTCTAATTTGGCCGAAAATTCAAAAAGATAGAAAAAGTCCGATTCGGCGGTCGGAAAACGAAGCATCCGATCAGGATAAGTATCAATATCGCTGTGTCGATATAACAGCGGGTCCAAAGTAATCGTAAAATTTTCAAAGGCGAGTGTTTGCGAATAATCAAGACGCTTTTGGGCATCGGGGTCAACCGGGTCGCCGTCGAACTCAGCCGGACAGATATCGACCCCGTTGGCGGCCAATGCAATATCCATCGTTTCGGGCGCCGAACACATGGCAAAAATAAAACCGCCACGGCGGATATACTCTTTGATTGTGCGGACCACCTCCAGTTTCATCTGTGAGACTTTGTGAAAACCGAGTCTCCGCGCCATCTGCTCGTTGGTTTCCACCTCCTGCTGATACCAGAGTTGGTTGCGAAACGAAGCATAAAATTTGCCATACTGCCCGGTGAAATCTTCATGATGCAGATGCAGCCAGTCGTAATCCTCCAGTCTGCCGCTTAAAACATCCTCATCCCAGACCATATCATACTCAATATCGGCATAGGTCAGAGCCAGAGTGACGGCATCATCCCATGGTTCGACGTTACCGGGGCTGTAAACGGCGATCGCCGGAACTTTCTCAAGCAGGACCCGCTCCATATTTTCGACATCAATCGTGCGATAGATATCGGCCAACTGTGAAGAATTTATCTCCTCGGTGGTGACCCCCTGAATCAGACAAAGCGAAAGAAGTTCATCATTGGAATCAAAGACAAACGACCCGCCGCGATAATTTAAGAGCCATTCGACATTTTGATGCATCTTCAGCGCCTTGAAGGCGATACCATAGGCCTTGAGATGATTGGCCTGGGTCATATCCATCGGAATCAACGTCACTTGTGCCGATGATGTAAGAGCAAGAGACAATAATACAATCGTAATCGTAATTAATTTTTTTATTACTGCTTTCATTTATCTAATATAATCGGTAAATGTTTTATAATTTACAGTTTTTACGCTTTCAGAGAGAAAAAGTCGAAATTCATTTCCAAAATTCGCAATCTTTGCAGGTCGCAATAAATCAGTTGACACAATTATCTCTCGATATTAACTTATTTATGGTTAAGTATTTTTGAATTGCCTCATAAGAAATATCTAATAAGTGAGTAAATC
>CAZJLX010000277.1:3265-4181 GCA_964546545.1 uncultured Ignavibacteriaceae bacterium
GACCTTTTGAAAGGAAGGATTGGATGAACAGACTAAAAATATTCAGGATCACTGTTTTCTTAATTTTTATGCTGATTCCCGGCCTTTATTCGGCAAATGCTCAGGTTTTTGCCAGCGGTGATGTTAATGATGATGATATGGTCAATGCCACCGATTTAACCATACTTCAAATTTTTATCGTGGCGGGCGGGCCGGCTCCGGATTTAATCCATGAAGGCGACCTGAATGGAGATGGCTATCTCGACGAGGCCGATATCGATTTGCTGGTCTGCTATCTTTTTTTTGACGGCGAAGACTGCTTTGACGAATACCCGGTTCCGACGATTGAGGAAGTCGACACAGCTCGTGGCTGTTGCTGTGAAGGAGATGAGGTACATACGCGATCCGGTGCCAATTGCACCGATGCGGGTGGCGATTATATGGGTGACGGCAACCTCTGTTATCTGCCGGGCAACGCCGATAACAGCTATCTTCTGAATATTTTTGATGTTACTTATATAATCGCTTTCAAGTATCAGGGCGGTCCCGCACCACAGCCTTATGAACTTATGTCCGGCGATTTCAATGGAGATTGTGTCGTAAATATATTCGATGTCACCGGGCTAATAGGATATTTATATAAAGATGGTCCACCGCCCTGTAATACTTGCGAGTGGGTGAATCACTGCGGTTTGCCGATCCGGTGACAATAGATTTATTTGAGGGGTTGTAAGGTAGTCTAATCGGGCTGTTATCCTTCCGACCCAATAAGGCGTCAGGTTGTGCTCCCTGACGCCGTTTTTTGTTTGGCAAATTGTAATCCACCAACAGGAGGGAAAGTAAATATATACCTCATTGGCCAAATAAGCTCAACCACCCTTCAGGTGGGCTACAATTATGCCAGATTTTGACCTAACCCGTGATCGGCCGGTCCTCA
>CAZJLX010000278.1:0-2848 GCA_964546545.1 uncultured Ignavibacteriaceae bacterium
CCGATCCTGATGTTATTACTGATGAAATACTTGAATATTTGCATGATGATTTTTTAGTTATTATTGACATTAGTGATAATAATGCAAATGTATTTTATGAGTTAGGAATTAGAGATTGCTGGGATAATAAAAATATAATTATCACATCAGATCACGATTCTACCCCATTCGATATTTCTGGACAAAGATCTATATCTTATTCAATGAATGATATTAGTGCTTTTCACACTTTCGAAAAGGAAATAAAGGAATCAATAAAAAATATAGTAGAGAATCCACACAAGAATAGAAATCATGTTCAAAAATATTTGTCTAGATTCAACCCAAAAGAAAAAAGCGATAAGCAAGTAGCAACACAAAAAACTAAAGCATTAAATGATTTCAATTCTCACGTAAATGACCTTTTAAGGTATTTAAATTTTAAACCCTATTTTGAGGGCGAATCAGAGTTTGGAAATTTTAAAGCATGCAAAGCTGACTATAAGGTAAACATAAATCCAAATAGTTCGCCAGGAATACTTGCTTCCGCATTATCGCCGAACTATGACGATATATATCTTTTGCATTCAACGATCGAGGGGGAGTTTGATTGGAGGCATATAAAGGTAAACTCGATTGATATATGTAGGAGACTAAATAGAGACGAAACACAAAAGTTTAATTTCATTTTTATTTTCCCAATAGTTAATTATGTTGAGAATAAAGAAGAGATGGAGAATGATTTAATTACATTTTTGACACCCAAAATATCCTCAAACCAATTATATAATCTATTGACCGGTCAGCCCGGCCAAGTAAATAAAGATGTGCCAAAGATAAGAGTGGAAATTTGGGATCCGTCAAAATTAAATATTCTCGATAAAGCTTATGGATTATCATGAAGATATAAATTTGAATTAGAGATAGACATATGCAAAAAAAAATCAGAGTGCTTTTGGCCAAACCGGGACTGGACGGGCATGACCGCGGGATCAAAGTGATCGCTTCGGCCTTCCGTGACGCCGGTTTCGAGGTGATTTATTCCGGTTTGCGGCAGACCCCGGAGATGATTGTCAATGCGGCGATTCAGGAAGATGTCGATGCGATCGGCGTCTCGATTCTCTCCGGCGCGCATATGACTCTTTTCCCGGCTATCAAAAAACTGCTGGTCGAAAAGAAAGCTGAGAATATTATTCTTTTCGGCGGCGGGATTATTCCGGATGAAGATGTTGTGGCGCTGGAAAAACAGGGCATCAATAAGATATTTACGCCCGGGGCGACGACCGATGAGACAGTGGAATATCTGCGCCGGGCAGTGGCCGAACGAAAAACGGAAGAAGATATAATGTAACAGCTCTTTTCGGATAAAAAATCCGTAGAGAGGAAAAATATAATTATCTCAGGAGGCGAGATGACTTATAACGTTGATGAAAAACAGCAACCGATCCGGGAACGGGTCAGGGAATTCGCTGAAAAAGAGATCGGGACTCTGGGAATCGAATACGATCGCAGGGAAGAAAAATTCCCGCCCGAAATGTACGCCAAACTGGGTAAGGCCGGTTTTACCGGATTTGCTATGCCGAAGGAATACGGCGGCGGCGGACACAGCAATATTGAATATATCACGCTGATTGAGGAGTTGACCTATCAGGATGCCGCAATCGGTCTGATGTGCGCTATCCCCCAGCTGGCGACCTACCCCATTTTCGTCTTTGGAACCGAAGAGCAGAAGAAAAAATATGTCCCTCAATGTGCCTCGGGCGAAAAAGTCGTTTCCTTTGTCCTGACCGAACGGACCGCCGGTTCCGATGCCTCGAACCAAAAAACAACCGCGGTTCTCGACGGTGATAATTACATTGTCAACGGCGAAAAGATTTTTATCATGCATGGTGATGTTTGTGATATTGCGGTGCTCTTTTGCAAGATCGCCGATGAGAATGAAACCCGCGCGCGGATTTCAAGCTTTATCGTTGAAACCGATACCCCCGGCTGGACCGGCAAAACACTCAAACATAAAATGGGTATGCGAGCCGCCACGACCGGTATAATTGAATTAAAGGATGTTAAAATCCCGGCGAAGAATCTTCTCGGTGAGCAGGGTCGCGGATTTAAAATGGCTATGAATACTCTCGACGGCGCCCGGGTCGGTGTGGCCGCCCAGGCGACCGGTATTGCTCAGAGAGCACTGGATGAATCGATTAAGTATGCCAAGGAACGGATTGCTTTCGGGGCCCCGATTGCCAAACTTCAGGCGATTCAATGGATGATTGCTGATATGTCGACCAAGCTGGAAGCGGCCCGTCTGATGACCTATAAGGCGGCGCAAATGCAGGATCGCGGTGAGAATATCACCACCGCGGCGTCACAGGCCAAGATGTTCGCTACTGAATCGGCTCGTTTCTGTGTTGATCGGGCGATGCAGATTCATTCCGGTTATGGTTATATCGGCGAGTTTTCGATTATTGAGAAACTTTACCGTGACCAGCGTGTGACCGAAATCTATGAAGGTACTAACGAGATTCAGCGTCTCGTGGTTGCCAATACGCTGTTACGTTAAAAGATGAAATTCGGTTCTTTTGATATTCTTCCCTTCGTCGAGCGGAGTTTTCGGCTCGACGGAGGGACAATGTTTGGTGTTGTTCCCAAAAAAATCTGGAATAAACTGATACCGGCCGATGAGAATAATTTGATCCCGATGCAGACAAACTTGTTTGTTTTACTGGTAAACGGAAAAAATATTCTGCTTGATACCGGCCTGGGCGATTGCCTGACCGATAGCGAGAAGAAAATTTATGCGGTAGACAGTGAAAGTGAAATTGAATCGGGCCTGGCCGATATCGGTCTGACCGCAGGCGATATCGATTTTGTT
>CAZJLX010000278.1:2858-4181 GCA_964546545.1 uncultured Ignavibacteriaceae bacterium
GCATCTTCACACCGATCATGCGGGCGGAGCGATTAAATCAGCGGGCGGTAAATTTGTTCCGCGGTTTAAGAAGGCGCAATATATCGTGCAAAAAATCGAGTGGAACGATGCTTTAAATCCGAACGAACGGACAGCTGCGGTCTATATTCCCGACCGCCTGAAACCGCTGGAAGAGGCCGGGCAATTGAAAATAGTCGATGGCGAAGCCGAGATTATTCCGGGCATTCGTGTCATACTGACTGGCGGCCACACGCCGGGACATCAGGCGATCGAGGCTATCTCCGGTGATACGATCTTTGTGTACTATGCCGATATTATGCCCTCGGCTTTTCATGTCCGGATCCCATATGTCGCCGCGGTCGATCTTGATCCGTTGACAACCATGGCCGTCAAACGGGAATTAATCCCGCGTTTGCTGAAAGGCAAAAATGTCGTGGCTTTCGATCATGATGTCAGTGCTCGGATTGGCACTTTGTTTGAAAACGAGGGAAATGTCAGCGTTAGGAATTTAATCTGATAAATAAGATTGAAATAGTAGAGTAAATAATATATAATTAATCTTATGGAACTTGAAGAAAAATTAAAAAAACTCGAGCAGATGCGCCGTTTGGCGCGTCTTGGCGGCGGACAGGAAAAAATCGACAGCCAGCATAAAAAAGGTAAGCTGACCGCCCGCGAACGCCTGGAACTGCTGGTCGATAAAAACTCCTTCGAGGAGTTCGATATGTTTGTCACCCACCGCAGCTCCGATTTTGGTCTGGCCGACAAGAAAGTCCTCGGCGACGGGGTCGTTACCGGTTGCGGAACGATCGATGGCCGCAAGGTCTTTGTCTTTTCGCAGGATTTTACCGTCTTTGGCGGTTCATTGTCGGGAGCGCATGCCGAAAAAATCTGCAAAATTATGGATATGGCGATGAAAGTAGGTGCGCCGGTAATCGGTCTTAATGACTCCGGCGGGGCGCGGATTCAGGAGGGAGTCATATCGCTTGGCGGTTACGCCGATATTTTCCTGCGCAATACACTCGCATCGGGCGTAGTGCCGCAACTGTCGGTAATATTAGGCCCCTGCGCCGGTGGGGCGGTTTACAGTCCGGCTATCACCGATTTTACTATCATGGTTAAAAAGACGTCCTATATGTTTGTGACCGGACCGAACGTGGTCAAAACGGTGACGCATGAAAAAGTAACCTCCGAAGAACTCGGCGGTGCGATGACCCATGCCACCAAATCGGGGGTGGCGCATTTCGCCTGCGATGATGAAGCCTCGGCGATTATGACACTGCGAAAGTTAATCAGCTATTTTCCGCAGAACAATCTCGAAGA
>CAZJLX010000279.1:0-4140 GCA_964546545.1 uncultured Ignavibacteriaceae bacterium
CGGCAGGGAGCCGGTTTATATGGCTATAAATATTGAAACTGGAAAGAGGAAGAATTCGGGGCCGATAATTCATTCCTCAGTACAGGTCTGGACACCTGCCGCCCATTATAATTCGCGCGTAGCGCAAAAGGGGGCTACTGCCCCAAAAAAAAGATGTTAAAATATGAGAAACAAACCCATTTTTAAGGTGGCAATATATCACATAAGGTTATTTGTGTCATCAGGTTAGACGGAAAAAATAAAAAGTGCAAAATGGCTTTGTTTTGAAAAACAAACCCATTTCCGGCAGGGAGCCGGTTTATTGCGCTTCGCGCCGGCAGGGGGCCGGTTTATTGCGCTTCGCGCCGGCAAAAGCCGGTTTTCGCGCTTCGCGCGTGTCAGGAGCGCAGGGCTCGCTGACCTACGATTTCTTCTCGGCGGGGCGGAGGATTGAGGCGATAATCGATACCGCCAACAGGCCGGCGATGATACCGAGCGCCAGCATGTCGGACATTTTATAAAAGGACGAGATAAGCATTTTGACCCCGACAAATGACAATATCGCCGAGAGGCCGTATTTCAGATAATGAAACATATCCATCAGGCCGGCAATCGCAAAATAGAGCGCGCGCAGGCCGAGAATCGCAAAGACATTGGAGGTAAATACTATAAACGGATCGAGAGTTATCGCAAATATGGCCGGGATAGAATCAACTGCAAAAACCACATCGGACGATTCAACCACGATCAAGACCACCAGAAGCGGCGTCGCCATTTTTTTGCCGTCGATACGGGTGACAAAATGTCCGTTGACATAACTTTTTGATATCGGGAGGAATTTTCTGACAAGTCTTAAAAGCGGATTTTTTTCCGGCTCGATCTGTTGATCGCCGGTGAAGGCCATTTTGATGCCGGTATAGACCAGAAAAGCACCGAATATATATATGACCCAGTGGAAGGTTGAGATTAAAATAGCGCCGACCGCAATAAACAAACCCCTGAATACCAGCGCGCCAAGGATTCCCCAGAAAAGAACCTTGTACTGATATTTAGCCGGAACCTTAAAATATGTAAAAATCAGGAGAAAGACAAAAATATTATCAATACTCAATGATCGTTCGATTAAATATCCGGTAAAAAATTGCAGGCCGACTACAGGTCCGCGCCAGAAATAAACAAAGAGATTAAAAAGCAGGGCGACAATTATCCAGATAACAGACCAGAGCAGACCCTCTTTTATGCTAATTTTGTGGTCTTTACGATGAAAAAGCCCCAAGTCAAGCGCCAGCATCGCTATAACCAGCAGATTAAAACCGCCCCAGAGAATGTATTTATTAGTCAGAAGCTCAGTGATACTTTCCATCTATATTTTTTCCGGGAAATTTTATGGATTGTTTTTTCATTTGGCGGGAAATATAGACAGAGCCTGAATCTGTGTCAAGGAAATGCCGAACCGGATTATATTTTTTACGTTTTACGTCGGAAACCGATCCTGGGAAACGGATTTACAATCGAACTGGCAATATTGGTCAGATGCGACGCAATCCGTTTCAGATATCTGAAATAGAGGGCCAGCGTTACCGCTTCACCCGGCCTGAGTGATTTATCCTTTTCTCCGATTATTTCCAGATGGATTTTATCGACCTTTGATGAGATATTCTTATGACTCAACATCACTTCTTTGGCCACTATGGCATCCATTTTGGCAATTACACCGATGATCTCGCCAAAACGCGCCTTGACAACATTTTCAATTTCAACCAGATCTTTTTCGAATATCCCGCCTGTCAGTCGTCTTGGATGTGCGACCGCCAGTTCGACTATATTTTTTGTGTAATCGCCAATTCGCTCCACATCAATAACGATCGATACCAGTACCAAACCGGGAACAATATTGGGCATTCCGGCGATTGTCAGGTGAGTCAGCACATTGCGCCGAACTTCGCGCTCGTACTTATTAATCTGTTTATCCTTTTTATATATATCAAACGGCAGCTTGGCATCGTTATGCAGACGCAATGAATCCATCGATGCCAAAAACATTTCATTATCTGATTCGAGCATTTTCAGAGTTGTTTTTATCGCTTGATCTAGAAGATTTTCGCGACCGAATAATTCTACGAACTTCTTATACATGATATCACCTCAGGAGATAAATAACTGAAATTGGAATCACAAAAAATACCATAATAATGAATATAATCGGTATTAATCTATTTTTCATAATTAAACGTGACAATCTTTTGGCCAGGCCAATCGGAATACTCGCCAGGGGGAGAAAGATGGCTATGCCGCAGATATTAAATAATAGATGAGCCAGAGCCACCGATATCGCAGCAGCGTTTTGGGTAACCAGGCCGGCCATAATGGCTGTGACGGTCGTGCCAATATTCGCCCCCAGGGTGTAGGGGTATATCTGTCTTATTGTCAGTACTCCGGCGCCGATCAGCGGGATTATTATTGATGTTGTGATCGAAGAAGATTGAACAACAGCGGTTAACAGTATCCCGAGTGTCAATGCCCGAAAAGTGGTTTTGAATATATATCTGCTGAAAAATCCTTCAACTCGCTTAAGAACGAGCGACTTCATTATATCAACCATAAATTTCAAGGCTATAAAGAGTAAAAGGATAGCTACAATAGCTGACAGCCAGCTTCTGCCGCCGAGAAGAGAGATTATCAGTTCGGATACCGGTTTGGTAATGGCATTTATCGGCGAGGCAAATTTTAAACCCCCCGTACCTTCCAAAACGCTTTCCATAAAAATAGCCGACCGGCCAAGGAAATTAGTAAAATACTGTAACGGAAAAAGCACGATAACAGCAAGGACATTAAATATATCGTGCACAATGGCGCCGGAAAAGGCTCGCGTGAATTCGCGTGTTCGGGAAATTTGCGTCAGCGAAACCAAGGTGTTGGTTATAGTTGTCCCGATATTGGCGCCCATTACAATCGGTATCGCACCCTCGATGGAAATAAGCCCGCTCGCCACCATTCCGACCAGGATTGAGGTCGTCGTTGAGGAAGATTGGATAATGGATGTGGCCAGAATTCCGACAAAGAGTCCCACAAACGGATTGGCGGTTGTTTGCAGAAGTGTTTCCGCGAAATCTTTCCCGAAAAGTTTAAAGGCGCTGCCCAACAACGTGATAGATAGAATAAACAGATACAGGAAAAATACTATACCGACCGGTTTACTATAAGATATGACTTTGGCGCCGTGGCCGTTTTTTAAAATTCCGACTCTGTAGTGATGGTCGGATCCCCCGCCTTTTTTCAATCGTTGTCTCCCATTGCTCCGAAAACTTGCGGCGAATATATTAATACGGCGCAAATATGTCAAGTTGTTTACAGAGGAATGCCAAGAATGAGGTATTATATCGACCGGTTTTAGTAATCGTACTCTTCGACTGGCGGTAACAACAGGACACCTATCTCGGAACCGTCGCGATTTACGAGCAGATAAACGCCTTCACTATCCAGCCGTTCCAGGATTTTGCCCATCAATTCGCGGGCATTTCGAGCGTATTCGCCGTTTACCCGCTTGATCTGATCATCAATCATCAGGCCGCTTGAATAGGCCAGCCCAAGTGTGTCAATATCAACGACCCTGAGATATCCGCGTGCCGTTCGGCTGACGGAAAACCCGAGTCGTCCGCCTCCGGCGGCCAGTTGAGCCGGTTTGGCCTTTGGTCTACCTGTGGTTTTTGGTTTTCTGACTCTCGGTGGTTTAGTCAGGGCCAGCAAAGGTGAATTTTCATCTTCCAGAGCCAGAAATGTCACCAGCGGTTGCTCATAGGTAAGCGGCCAGGCATAACGAAAGTGGTTTTCAAAGACGGACCAGCCCGGATTATGACGTCTCCATGATTCCGATTGCATGATTATTTCGAGACTATCCGGGGGTAAAAGCTGTTGTGCGCAGGCCAGCGCCAGTGTCAGGGCAACAATATCAAAGCGATAGGGGGTCTGCTCCAGTAAAGGATGTATGGCCGAAAGGTCATCATACTGTTCTGATGGTGACATTTGCAGAAGATTGCGCCCGGCCAGAAGCTGAATTATATTAAACATACGTTGAATCCCGGTCGGCGCCGCTTCGGTATAATCGCGTCGTTTGATACCGTCAAAAGGACTGTCATGCGCTGCTCAACAGTCGAAACCGGC
>CAZJLX010000280.1:0-4137 GCA_964546545.1 uncultured Ignavibacteriaceae bacterium
GGTCCCGAATGATTTCGACGGATTATTTTCGTTAATCATCGGTTGATGAGCCGAACGGATCGGAATAAACATATGCACCGAAAAACCAATGACCGCCAGCAGAATAATCGCCACTGCCGTTTTCCAGCTTTTATCCTTCAGAACAAGGCCCAAAATAATTATCGCTCCGCCGCCAAGTGTGATGCCCCAAATCAGTTGCCAGAACCCGAGGATAACCATCGAAACCGAACCGAGGGCTATCATTATCAGCCAATTGACCCGACGACCCAGCAATATCGCAACCAGAACCAACAGCAACGTCGTAATAAACAGAAAAGCATTATAGCCGCTGAAAATTGAACCAAGAGCAAAAAGAAACGCCGGCGCCAGGGAATACACGGCCGGGATTAAATAGACAGAAAAAGCATTCTCGTCCGATTGTCTTGTATAATATTGATAGGCACAGTAAATCCCCCATAGGGTAAGGGCGATAAATCCGATCCAGCCCAGCGGCAGTTTCGAAAAAGAGACAAATGTATCCGACAGCGGCATTTTAAAGATTGATAAAGAGAGCGCCTCGATAATCAGAAAATATATAGGATAAAGAGCCAGCAGAAAAAACCCCAGTGTAATCTTTATCGATTTTGACAACAGATTTAAAAAAACAATATGGAACAGAAAAAGAATAAAGACTATCATCGCCGTCAGATAATAGGCCACCTCGCCCGGCCGGGATGACAGATGAAATATCAGGTACAATTCGACTAAGAAAAATGCGGATATAATCGCCCAATCGCGTGAGTTTGCCTCTTTTTTAAATATAAAATAAAGCGATATAACCGGAATCATGGCAAACAGCGTCAGATGAATACCTACTCCCAGCAACGCCAAATAAGCCACCAGAATCATGTAGCGGCTTCCGGCAGCAGATTCTATATTGTCATAATACTTCAGGGTGAGCCAGAATATGGCCAGCATAAACATAATAGTCGGGGCATAAACTTCCGCCTCGACCGAATTGGCCCAGTTGGTATTGCCAAAAGCCATAAAAAGCGACCCGGTCAAACCACCGATATAGATTATTATCCGATCCTGCCAATTATTACTTTTCCTGTACCAGAAGCGCATCAATCTGACCGTCACCAGATAGCCGAACATAGCGGCTATCGCCGACGTAAAGACCGAAAGAAGATTTACCCGGACACAATAATCGGCGGCAATCGGCAGAATCGTAAAAAAGCGGCCGAGCAGAACATACAAAGGTGATCCAGGTGGATGAGGTATTCCGAGAATATACGAGCTGGCAACAAATTCGCCGCAATCCCAAAAAGAGAAAGTTGGCGCCTTGGTCAGATAATATATTATAAAGGTAAAAAGAAAAACAAATCCGGCCAGGGCGGCATTGACCTGATCGAATCCGTTATTGCTGATTTTTGAAAAATCCTTCTCGCTCAAACTATCCTCGGCCCGATATTTTTATTTCATTATCGCCAATCAATATTATAATATCAAACAATCAACACAAGCATCATAAAAACAGGCTCCCTGCCTGCTGTAACTCCTTATACAAAACAGACTTTGAATATAAACAATTTTTTGCTTTTGTCCAGATTGAAAATAGAGTCGAAAAAATCTTTATATTTCAATTCTTCTTCCTTGAATTATTATCTGACTTGACTTCGAGTTGGCCAAATATTATAATGAAAACAGATCAAAACCGATACACCCGACTTCACAACGCTAGACGCCAATTTTGTTGATGCAAAACTGTATCAAGGAGGATCTATGCGAATCTATCACGGCTCAAGAAAAGTCTTTAAAAGCTGTGGACTGATCGTAATGGCATTGCTATTATTCAGTTCCGCACTGGCGACCGATTATGGTCTGATTCTGCTGGACTATTCGGGATCGATGACTCTTCTCAGGGACGATGACAATTCCCGATTTTTCTCGGCAAAACACAGAGCAGTAATGAGGTCACTTGAATATGTGGCCGCCGGATATCAGGTTGGTGTGGTGACCTTTAACGGCGCAGACGGCTTTGTTGATCTGGTACCGTTCACGGATAACACAACCACACTGATTACGGCCATAAACGGCCTGCCGGAAGCGATTACGGGGCCAACGACGCCACTGGCCGACGCCATGTGTTACGCGACCCAGATGCTGGTTGATGCCGATGATGGAGGCGAATTATGCCTGATGACATTGACCGATGGCGGTCAGAATGATCGTCAAGATCCCCCGGGCGGAGCAGTATGTGCGCTTTGCGAGGATCATGCCTGGACAGGCTGGAATTGGGACTGCGATCCGGACGATCAGGATACGTATCCATGCACCGACTGGCAGGATTGTCTGGTAATTATTTGGGCGATGAACGTGGTTCACTATGTTGACTATTTCGGCGACCCGACGGTTAAATCCGAAGCCAAATCAGCGGGTCTTGAGAATTCCGAAACAGGTCGCGGAACTGATGATTTTGCGCTGTTTGAGTTTTTGGCTGATTTCTCGGATGGTGAGATTGTGCTAATTACCGACAGCCTTATGCCGGACAATGACGGTGATAGTATCGAAAATGTTTTCGACAATTGCCCCGATGTTTATAATCCGGACCAGATCGACACTGATCTGGACGGTGTCGGTGATGCCTGCGACTGCGATTGCGAACCGGGTAACTGTAATGGCGATGCCTTTACCAATATATTTGATGTCACTCATATGATTTCTTATCTCTATAAAAACGGCAACCCGCCTTATCCGTTCGAGATTTGTTCGGGTGATCCCAATTGCGATTGTATTGTCAATATCTTTGATGTTACCAGTTTGATTAGTTACCTCTATAAGAGCGGCACGCCGCCTTGTGCCTGTGGCGACTGGCTCTCGGTCTGCGGTGCGCCGATCCAATAGAGGAATAGCGGGATAAAAAAACGGGCAGGAATCTATCCTGCCCGTTTTTATAAATTGCAATTTGATAAAAAATATCTTTTAACTCTTCTCTTTCGCCTCCTGCCGTTGCATCACTTTGTCGAGGATGCCGTTAACAAACGAGGCCGATTCTATTGTGCTGTATTTTTTGGCCAGTTCAATCGCTTCATTGACAGCCACCTTGACCGGAATATCGGGCATATATTCTACCTCGCAGACCGCCATCCGCATGACGTTTTTATCCACCACCGCCATCCGCTCCAGCGCCCAGTTTTCGGCCAATTCCTGAATATGCAGATCAATCGCGGCCAGATTTTTGACCACCAGCGAAAAGAGGCTTTGCGCAAATATCCGCGTTTTATCGTCCAGCCCGCTATCAGCTATAACTGTCTCAATTATCTGCTGCTCGGTCTGGGATCCCAGTTCAAAGGCATACAGCGCTTTTAATACAAACTCGCGCGCACGATGTCTGGTACTCATTAACTTTCCATTTCACGATAAAGATTCGCCATCTCAATCCCGGCCTGGGCCGCATCCCAACCCTTGTTCCCCGCTTTTGTTCCGGCCCGTTCGATGGCCTGCTCTATATTATCGGCTGTAATCAATCCGTAAATTACAGGGATACCGGTATCAAGCGAGATTTTAGCAATACCCTTCGACGCCTCATTGGCAATAAAATCGAAGTGTGGCGTATCCCCTTTAATTATCGCTCCGAGACAGAGCACAAAATCGAACTTTTTGGTTGCAGCCATTTTGGAAGCGGCATAAGGTATCTCGAAAGAACCGGGCACCCAGGCGACCGAAATATCGCCCTCGGAAGTCTGATGACGTTTCAGACAATCGAGCGCACCCTCAAGAAGTTTCCCGGTCAAAAGACTGTTAAATCTTCCGACAACAATGCCGACTTTCAATCCTGAGCCGTCTAAATTTCCGGCAAGTTCTTTATAAGCCATGATATCTCCTATAATATTGATAATAAATGCCCAAGTTTATCCCGTTTGGTTTCCAGATATTTCAGATTATGTTTGGTCGGTTCACACTGGATCGACACCCGTTCGGTGATCGTTAAACCATATCCCCCCAGTCCGATTACTTTGCGCGGATTGTTGGTCATCAGCCTGATTGAAGTCAGACCAAGATCGACTAATATCTGCGCCCCGACACCATATTCGCGAAGGTCGGCCCTAAAGCCAAGTTCATGATTGGCCTCGACGGTATCTTTCCCCTGATCCT
>CAZJLX010000281.1:0-1742 GCA_964546545.1 uncultured Ignavibacteriaceae bacterium
TGGCATAACAACCGATTGAAAATATGGCGCAGTACTTATTGTAGTTGACCAGATAAAATATATCGGAACTTGATATATACCAGCCATGATTTCGATCCCCGACCCCCATAACATTGTAATTGCTGTGATCGCAATGATTAAAAAGATTTACGCCTAAATTTAATTCCGCCAGTAATTCATCACGATGATTATCCGGATCGGTATCATACACCGTTTTTACGATGATACTGTCCGGAATAAGAGCGGTATTGATTGAATCTTTCAGAACCTGCCCTCTGGTCGACGTATAATATGGCGGATCGGAGGCGCGTGTCAGATCCATACCGACCAGGACGACGCGATTGCCATAGCCTAGCCAGGGAGGATTGGTTTCATACCGAATAACTTTATTGACCCAGCGCCCGGCCTCATCGGCACCCTCGGTAGTAATCCGCCCCAAATATACTTCATATTCCCAATCGTCATCGTAATCGGCATAATAGGCATCGCTGGGGACCGCGGTTGCCTCATATTCCCGATATTCAAAAGGAATTGTCGTCTGCTCACCGCATAACAGAAAATACATTGCGCCCCAATTCTGATGGGCGTCAATGATGAAATTGCGGACACGCTCTTTATCACTCTCGCCGTCATAGTTGGCATGAATATATGACAACGGCATGATAATATCCCGGACACCTTTGCGCGTATGCCAATCGGCCAGCGGCTGATAATAAATCGCATCATTATCGGATGCAATAATGACATGATCATACGGACCTACTTCGGGCAGTGACGAAGTCCGACTCATTGGCGCCGGAGAAACACGGAGTGAGATATCGGCCGGATTGTCGAGCATTATATCCAGACGCTGCCGATATTTGTTTATCATCTTCTCCGGCAACCGTTCGGGCAGATAATCCCCGCAGATATATCCGCCATCTCCCTCCACCACTAATCTAATTTTACTGTTCAGCAGTAATTTCTTTTTGGCGGGGGAATACTGAAGCGGGGCGATTGCGATTTTAACAAAAGATTGTCCGGCCAAATCAGCCTGGTTCAGAAGAGTAACAGCCTGTTGTGGAAACAAACGGGATGAATTATAAATGTCTTTGTCGGCCGCGATAAACTCGAGATTTTCCTGTTGACTTATCTCAATCGGGGGTTGGGCCGGAAATATATTAAACCGCCCTTCTAATTCACTGCTTTGTTGTTCGACAATTCGAACTGTTTCAGCGGTCATACCATCGGGTAAGGCAATTCTGATTATTTTTTGGGGAAGTTTCGGCGCACCAACCTGATTCATATTATTCAAACCGGACAGACGGACTATATCATAGTTATTTATTTTATCATAAATAAGATCAGAGGGTGAAAAAATTATCGTTTGTTCAACTTGAAACTGCTTTTCCGCGGCAGCAAGATGCGATTGCCCAAGCAGAACAAGAAATAAAACCAATAGTGCGTTAATCAATATTTGACTCATGACTTTTTGCTGCATTTTGTTCCCCGGTAATATTTTAACTGCTTTTTTCAATATGTTGTAATTGGCTGGACTTTTGGCAGGCAACACAATAGGCCCTCTTCTCGTCTCCCCCCAAAAAAATTTCGATCCGCCTGACAATTGCCGTCCAGGGATTTCCAAATATCCTCTAAAGTAATAGTATACATCATAATACGTATGTGTCAAGAAAACAATTGGGCGCATTCTTTGCGTTTTGATGACTGGTTCGGGATTAATTCTTGACAATATGGACGTAGAG
>CAZJLX010000281.1:1752-4128 GCA_964546545.1 uncultured Ignavibacteriaceae bacterium
CGTAATTCTTCATCGCCAACCCACACAACCCCACATTAAATAGTTTGCCGTCATTTTGTTGGGCATCGAAATATCCAGGAATGTTTTTTCATTCCCCACCGGCTAGGCTATTAATCTGTCACATGGAGGATCTCTGCCTATGGAAATATGACGCTTTTGGCGATATGAGAGATTTTTAACGCTCCAAAATCCCTTAATATCGTCGCCCATCACTCCTGAAAGAGGGGCAGCGCATCCAATACTGACATTACATCTATTGGATTAGAAAGGCAGGTCGAACTGCATACATTTCTTAACTGCCTGCCCATTTGCAGGGGGGATGATGGGGCAACTCAAAAACTTTGCCTGCGCTTAGCCTTTATGGCAAACATATTTTCGCAATGCCATAAAAGCCCCGGTTGCGGGAAACCGCATCCGGGGTTTTGTATATCCCATTATATATAGAATTTGACCTATACTTGCCAAAACTGAATCTATAATTTACAACATAAAGCTGTTCAAAAAATGCACTTTCTGCATAATAGCGTATTGTCCTGCAACAGGATAGCTGTCCGCATTATCAACCAGCGCTCCGCGGCATCTAAGTTGCATCTTTATTTCCTGCAAAGGTAAAAAGGGAAATTCAGAAAGGACGGTACGTTATGAAAGTCAAATTCACCCTGACAATGGATGAGGTCAAAGTCGAGGGCAAAGACTTCGATAGCATCATCCTCGATTGGGTCTCGGACGTCGAACATAACGATGTCCTGGCTATCTCGCATAACTGGATTGCCTCGCAAAATTTTCTAACGCAAAGAATGACCGGTTTAACCCATGTCGGTGAATCTTCGCTGACTATCGAACCCCTGGAGGATTTCTAAAAAATGGAAATGTTAAACGAAATCTTCCGGTTCGCGACGGATCGCATGGGTGATAACGGCGGTTGGTTGTTACCGGCACGACAATACATCGAGGATCAGTTCGGGACACCCGGCCTGATTGCCGTGGGATTACTGATCGCCGGAATAGTCGTCCTGGTTCTGTCCAAAACATTAAAGCTGTCATTTGATGTGGTTCGTTATGTGGCGATACCATCGGTTGCGGTATCATTTATCGCCACCTGTTTTCTGCCGCTCTCATTCGTTTATATCCTGCCCGTAACAGTCGCATTTTTTTCAATTGTACTTATGGTGAAGGGTTAGTACTATGTCTGGCAAATCAAAATCAAAGAAATCAACAATTGCCAAAAACGGTCAAATAAAACGTGAGAGGGTCGATAAACGAAAACCGGAGTCGAATAAACTGATCCGGGAATCGGTCAAAGAAAATGATAATGATGAGGTCCGTAATCCCTTTGGCGACGAGGCGGCCAACAAGGACTGTGTTTTTATCGAATGCCCCGGGGCGACCGTCTATGAAGCGGGAACGAGAAATATTATTGCCGGGGTTGAATTTGCCGATGAGCAGGATCCCTCCAAAGGATATAAAATAATAGACCATCCGGTTTACGCACCCGATCACAAAAAAAGACGCATGATTAAAAAAGAACATATAAATTCGATTCGACGATGTCAGGCCTGTCAGGATTTGACGGTTCGTCTGATCCGCCGGGAAGGGGTCGATTTTTTTATTCCCAATCCTCGATTTCCGCGAAAAAAACAGCTTAAATCGGTGGAAAAAACCTGGTAAATTGTTTATTATCGTTTTATATAAAAAACTTAAGAAAAATTGCCGTAACTTATTATCACATTTTAAGATAGAACGGAACTTTTCCCTTGCAAACGGGTATAAATTATACTATCTTAGAATGTTATGACGGACAGACAAAGACACCAATATAGAGGCTTCAGCAGACCGGCTAAAGTCGGTTCGTTGGTCGAAAAATTGCTGGCCGGTTTCGGACTTTTACACAATCTGAACGGCTGGCGAATTGTAAACCGATGGCCCGAAATTGTCGGCGACAAGATTGCCGAAGTATCCCGGGCGATTCGGTATTCGGACAATACGCTTTTGGTTTCCGTGCCCGACGATACCTGGCGGCAACAATTGTCGCTCGAGATCGATTCAATATTAGACAAAATTCATGAAAATGCCGAAGGCCGGGCGGTGACAAAGATACATTTTATATCATGACGCGAAAGGACTTAAGCCCTGATGAAAAGCGAGACAACGGTAATGGAAAAAGAAAATAAATCGGTACAAAATTACGATGCAGCAACAATCCAGGTTCTCAAAGGCCTTGAAGCGGTTCGCCGTCGCCCTGCCATGTACATCGGTGATATCGGACAGCGCGGATTGCATCATCTGGTATATGAAGTCGTGGATAACTCAATCGATGAGGCAATGGGTGGATACTGTACTGCAATTAAAGTCGAGATCGGTAAGGACGAATCGATA
>CAZJLX010000282.1:0-4124 GCA_964546545.1 uncultured Ignavibacteriaceae bacterium
CGGATGATCCAATCGCCGATTTAAAGAAAAAAGTTAAGAATGTCATTGCTCTTGAGGCCGATAAAATCGCATTGGAGATGGGTAATCCGCGGTTGGTGAATATTTTACTTCTCGGTGTAATATCCGAACGGATCGGGCATGATAAAAAGATTTGGGACGAAGCGATCAGGCGCCGGGTTAAAGCGAAATTCGTTGATTTGAATTTGAAAGCCTTTGCTTTTGGCCGTTCTCTGGCTTCCGATACGGCCAAAGCAACTTCATGATTGGTTAAGATTATGCAGGAAGTTATAATTGTTATCAATCCGGGTTCAACCTCAACAAAGATGGCCCTGTTTGAGGGAAACAAGAAAATCGCCGAAGAGGCGGTGACTCATCCGGCCGACGAACTGGCGAAATTCGATAATGTTACCGACCAGTTTGATCTTCGCAAAAAGAATATCGAAAACTGGCTTGAAAAGCAGTCAATTGATTCCAAAAAAGTTATGGCTGTTGCCGGACGCGGAGCGCCGCTCAAGCCGCTTGAGGGAGGCGCGTACAATATCAATGAGCAGATGCTTGACGATCTGAAAAATATCCGCTATGCCAATCATGCCTCGAATCTGGGGGCGATTATCGCTGATTTTCTGGCCAAAAAATATAATGTTCCGGCAATGATTGTTGACCCGATTACGATCGATAATTTCACCGAATATGCGCGTATTTCCGGTGTTCCGGAAATTGTCCGTAAATGCCGCTCTCATGCGCTTAATATCAAAGAGGTCTGTCGTCGGGAAGCTGCCCAAAAAGGCAAAAAACTGGAAGAATGCCGCTATGTCGCGGTACACATGGGCGGCGGGATTTCGATTGCCGCATTGGATCGGGGAAGAATTGTTGATGTTAACGACGCCCTGCTGGGTATGGGTCCTTTTTCTCCCGACCGGGCGGGTGCGTTACCGATCGGTGCGCTGGTGAAACTGGCCTATTCGGGGAAATATACGGAAAAAGAGCTGACGACCAGATTATCTCGTGAATCAGGTTTAAAGGCTTATCTCGGTGAAGCGGATCTTCGCGCTGTCGAGCAAAGAATAAATGGCGGAGATAAGGAAGCGGAATTATATTATAAGGCGATGATTTATCAGATTGGTAAAGAGATTGGAAGCTGTGCCACTGTTTTGAAAGGTAATTTTGATGCGGTTGTACTTACCGGCGGGATGGCCAAATCCGAAAAACTGGTGGCCATATTAAAAGAATATATTTCTTTTTTGGGGAAGGTTATTGTGGTGCCGGGAGAATTTGAGATGGAAGCACTTGCGGCCGGAGCGTTGAGGGTGCTGAACAAGGAAGAAATTCCGAAAGAGTATTAATATTTATCATGAACAGCAATTCTGAAAAAAAGCCGATTCAATCATCAAATGAGATTATCGACGCCGCCATTGAGTTAGCCAAAAAAGACAGGCGCAAAGTCGTGGCCGTGGCCGGGGCAAGCGATGTGGCGGTCCTCGGTGCATTGGCGTCGGCTTATGATGATGGTATCCTCGACGCCGCCCTGTTTGGCGATGAGGATAAAATTAAACAGGCGGCCGAAAAGGGCGAAATAAATATTTCATCGCTTAAAATCGAGCACTATCCCGATCCCGTTGTTGCCACTTATAAGGCGGTTGAAATGGCGGCCGAGGGTGATGCCGATGTCATCATGAAAGGTTTTGTCTCGACTTCGGCGCTTTTAAAAACAGTCCTCTCTCACGATTTTAATCTTCGTACAAAAAATCTGGTTTCGCATACGGCTGTTCTGGATATCCCCGGTTATCATAAACTCTTTTTGATGACGGACGGTGGTATGGTGGTCAAGCCGGATATGGAACAGAAAATACAGATTCTCGAAAACTCGGTTGTTGTTGCCCGGGCGCTCGGAATAAATCCGGTTAAAGCTGCCCTGTCAAGCGCCTGCGATGAGGTTTACAAGGATTACGCGCAAGCAATTGAGTGTCAGGAGATTGTCAGGCGGGTAGAGGCTATGAATATCCCCGATCTGTTTATACAAGGTCCGTTAACTCTGGATGCCGCCACGTCCAAAGTTTTTGCCGATAGCAAGCATGTAACCGGCAATGTAATCGGTGATGCCGACATATTTCTGGTCAACACTATTGAAGAGTGCAATATCATCGCCAAGTCATTGATTAATTTCTGCGATACCATTTTCGCCGGGGTGATTGTCGGGTCGCGGGTGCCCATCTCATTGGTTTCACGCACCGATACTATAATAAATAAGAAGGCATCGGTTTCAATTGCCTGTCTGGTTGCGGAATATAATAAAAGAGTTGGTGCAGGAATAGAGGGGGGTAACCAGTGATAGATTCTTTTGATAAATTAAGAGAGTTTACTCGCCAAAAAATCAAAATATCCGGTGCCCCGAAGATGGCGGTTCTGCCTCCGTTTAGAGAGCAATCGATGCAGGCTGCTTCGAAAGCGATTACTGAGAAATGGGTTAATCCCGTCTTTTTTGGGACAAGAGAAAATATTTCAAAGGAGTTGGCTTCGTGCGGGATAGCAGAAAATGAAGTCGAGATTTTTGAGACTGAGAGTAATAAAAATATTACACTTCTGGCGATTGAGCAGGTTCAATCGGACAAAATAGATTTTATCATGGCCGGCGATATAATCCGGAAAGATTTAGTTGACGTTCTCGGGTCAAAAGAGGCTGGATTTGTAAAGCGGGGCGATTTTTTGTCGCATGTGGCGCTTCTGCAAACGCCAAAATATCATAAACTGATGTTTCTGACTGATGCCATTGTTAACTGTCAAATGGATGCGGCGGTAAAAATAAAAGTTACGCAAAACGCGGCCAAAGTTGCTTCCGGGCTAGGTATAAATCCGCCCAAAGCGGCCTTATTGGCCGCCGTCGAAGCGATTTATCCGGCCATGCCGGTGACGATGGAAGAAGCTGCTATCGCCAAGATGTCGGATCGGGGTTTGATAAACTGGGCTGTCATAGACGGGCCGCTTTCATTTGACGTGGCTATCAGCGCCGATGTCGCCCGATCCAAAGGGGTGATTAATTCAAAAGTGGCGGGCGAAACCGATATTTTTGTGGCACCGACAATTGAAACGGCCAACGGTGTTCTTAAGGCGATGCTTATGTATGTCAAGGCCGAAACGGCCGGAATCATAACCGGCGGGCGATGCCCGGTGGTAGCCGCTTTTGTGATTGACCCGGTTGAGGATATCGTCAACTCGATTGTTTTGGCGGCCTGCCTGACGATTGATTGATATTATCTATCATAGAATTAAGTAATCATAATATCGTGAGACAATCAAAGATATTGTCTTTATTGATTTCTTGTTATATATAAAAACAGGGTAACCAAATGATAATTTATATAAACAAGGAACCCTGTTTTATTACGTTTGTTCAGTTGGACAAGAAATAAGAAGTCGGATAAATTTTGATATAAAATAGGCGCTGCCCGGTTGTTTGATTCGGGTGGCAAAGGAGGTTAAATGGAAGGAATACTCGAAAAACTGAACGATTGGTCGATGCTTTACGGACTCAGCATTCTTGGTGCCCTGCTTATCCTGATAATCGGTCGAATTGCGGTCGGGATACTGGCCGGTATTATCAGGCGCCTGATGCAACGAGCCAAAACCGATGAAACCTTGACCATATTTGTCGTCAGCCTGACCCGTATTGCGCTGATGACTTTTGTCGTAATCGCGGCTTTGAACTCGCTCGGCGTGCAGACCGCATCATTTATAGCGGTCATCGGTGCCGCCGGTTTGGCGATCGGTTTTGCGCTTCAGGGTTCGCTGTCCAATTTTGCCTCGGGTGTGATGCTGATTATTTTTCGCCCCTTTAAAAGCGGCGATTATGTCGAGGCGGGCGGTTCGGCCGGAGTCGTCGAGGAGATTCATATTTTTAATACGATTATGAAAACACCCGACAACAAATTGGTGATTATCCCCAACAGCAAAATTACCAGTGATAATATTGTTAATTATTCGGCGCGGGAAGAACGCCGGGTCGATCTGGTCTTCGGTATCGGCTACAATGATGATATCAAACTGGCTAAAGAGACTCTGGAACAGATTCTGGCCTCCGACAGCCGGGTATTAAAAGAACCGGCCCCGACAGTGGCGGTATCGGAGCT
>CAZJLX010000283.1:0-4102 GCA_964546545.1 uncultured Ignavibacteriaceae bacterium
CGAAGTGGTCGTGCTGAAAGCGGGGCGACGGTTTAATTGGACCGTCCTCAAATTTTTAAAACCAAGCACTTTCAGATCCGGCCGATTGCTATCCAGATTGGTCCCGCCTATCACCGCCGGAATACTCAGATACATCAACTTATCGGTTCCAATCGGTTCATTTTTTTCCATCGAACCGGAATCGTCCGAGAAATTGATACTGATGAAAGCCGGATGACCAAACTGATTCGCTTTATTATCGGCAGAAGAGTGCGTCACGGAAATCGATGTCGTTCCTATAAAAAGAAGGGCCAGGACCGAAAGCCCCACCAGCACACCACGTATGGTTGATGTAATGTCTGTTTTTCTTAATCGGCTCATAAAAATCTTCAGCAATATATCCGAATTCGACCGGAAGTCAACGCAAAATTCACCTTTACACTTGACAGTCGGTAATATGTCCGATAGCTTAACATTATAGTATAATCAATGTTAGGATATTTAAGCTGATTTCTGAAATTATGAAGTCTGTTTACTTTTTGAACATCAATCGGTTAACCAGGGAGAATTAATATGTTCATCCAAAGATTCCTTTTTTTAGCAATACTGCTGTTTTCAATCATTCTGATCGGATGCTCGGCCGAAAATGCCCAGCAACAAGGCGAGATAACCCGTTTTGTCCTGGATAACGGCATGCAAGTGACCCTGAAAGAGAACCATGCCTCACCGATGGCAACCTGTTTGATATTTGTCAAAGCCGGGAGCAAGTATGAGGATCGGTTCAATAACGGCGCTACCCATTTTCTGGAGCATCTCCTTTTTGACGGCACGGTCACGCAGACTCAGGAAGAGCTGGAACATGGAATTGAAAAACTGGGCGGATATATCAATGCCTTTACACGGAAAGAATTTACCGCCTTTTTGGTGACGATGCCGTCGGCTTATATCGAATATGGTCTGGCGACTCAGGCCGATATGCTCTTTAATTCCATAATTCCCGAAGATAAGTATAATAAAGAGCGGAAAATCGTAATCGAAGAGATTAAAAAAGATGATGATGCCGAGTCGGCTCCGGCCGAGGCCTTTTTTACCGAAAAAGCGATGGTGGGAACATCATACAACCAGCCGATAATCGGTTATGAATCGATTATCGCCAATATCCCGCGGGAAGCAATTGTCGATTACTATAAACGATTTTATGCCCCGAATAATATGATGGTTTTAATGATCGGCGATTTTGACTCGGAAGAAATGGCCGATAAGGTCAAGTCGATTTTCGGTTCCTTCCCCCGGGTAAAGTTACCTCCCCCGCCGGAAGAAAAGTATACCGCTTTGACAGGTAAAAGAGTTGAGCGGACGACAGCCTCAGTGAAGTCAACCTATATTAATTATTCAATCGAGGCGCCTCATTTTAAAAATAAGGATTATTACGCCTTTAATATTCTGGAGGATTATCTGTCCGACAATGAAAATTCCCCGCTTACCAAGGCGTTGAAATCGGGAGCCACCCCGCTGGTCAGTTCGCTCTCGGCCTACCTTGACACTAAGGAAGAACTAACTCGTTTTAATATTGATATAATTACCGAGAATAGCGATGCTGTCGACAGAATAATCAGGACGACTGATTCGGTCTTACAGATGCTGGCCGACCATCCGCTATCGGAAAAGCTTCTTGACGGATATAAAGTATCTCGCCGATGCAATGAAATTTATATGTCCGAAAAATTACACTATTACGGTTTTGTTATTGCCCCGTTGATGGCTATCACCGGCTGGGATTATTTCAGCACCTTTCAGGATCATCTTGACTCGATTACTATTAATGACTATATCACCGCCTGCCGGAATTTTCTGGCCGAACCGGCCTATGTGGCGACCGCGGTGACACCGGTTTCGGGCAATCAAACCGCCTATAAGCCATCAGGACCAACCGTCGATGAGGTGCTAAATCATTTCAAACAGGCAGAGTACGCTTCGGTCGATTTAATCAACGGCTCAAATTTCGAAATGCCCGATGTCAGCGAGATCGAGACTCTCTCCATAAAAAAACATTCGAGTTGCCTGAAAGAAATCTTTGACAATGGTCTGACAGTTATCATTAAATCAAATCCGGACAGCCGCGTCTTTGCACTCAATGTTCTGGGCAAAAACCGCTCGGCGACCGAACCGGAGGGTAAAGAGGGTATCACCGATTTTGTCAACCGGCTGATCGAAAAGGGAACGACAACTCAATCGGCCGAGCAACTATCAACCGAACTGTCTTCGATCGGCGCCAATGTCACATTGTATGATAATCCCTGGATACCTTATGATGACCGATACACCACCCGCGCTTTTTCATTCATGAAATTCGAGACGATTGATCAGTTCACTGAAAAAGGAATCGAACTTTTCGCCGATATGATAATAAATCCGCTTTTTGATTCGACCGAAGTCGAAAAAGCGCGGTCGATGATTTTCGGGCAATTGGCCCGTAACAGCGGCTCCACCTATAAAACGGCGAGTAATGAATTTTATGCAACCCTGTTCGAGGGCAGCGCCTATGCCAAACCGATTGAGGGCAGTTACCGATCGCTCCAGTCAATAACGCGTGACGATCTGATAAATTTCCATAAAAAAATATATTCGCCCGAGAATATGATAATTACGGTCGGGACCAACAGCGAACCGGCCAAAGTTATGACACAAATGCGCGAAAGTTTCGGCTCTATACCGGCCACAGGATTTACTCCGATTGAGGCAGTCAAACCGGAGAAGCAATATAAAATCCGTAAGGCGCATACCAAAATGGAAAAAGATCAGGTTTATATCTATCTCGGAGAATTATTACCCGCAGCCGGTTCGCCTGACGCACCGGGCCTGAAAGTGGCCGGAGCGATTCTTTCCAATCGATTGAGACAGGAACTGCGCGAAACGCACGGTCTGGCCTATTCGGTCGGCGCCTCGGTCGCGCTCGACAAAAATTTCGGCTGGCTTATTTGCAGTATGGGAACCGGGGTCGAAAATTATAAAAAGGCGCTCGACGGTATTGTCGAACAGATCGATAAGATGAAAGAAGCGCCGCCCTCCGATACAGAATTGACCGAGGCGATTAATTCGATCTGGGGATCGAATATGATGGCCAATATGTCGCGGATCAACCAGGCTTTCTATATGGCGGTCAATGAGTATCTCGGACTGGGATATAATTATGATGAAGTGTACGTTGACAAAATTCGCGAGGTAACGGCCGAGAAAGTGCTGGAGGTGTCGAAAAAATATTTCGATACAAAAAACTACACTCTCGCCACCGCCGGGAATATGTAGGGCGATATAAGCAAGAAGTAGGTCGAAATCCTCTTAGGGTTTCGACTTATCTGAAAAGTCGGAAATCCGGCAAACATTCCGACCTGCAATTTTAAATGGAGTCTATGTGCCGGTAAAAATAGCAATAGTACAGGGCGATATCACCGAAGCCGATAGTGAGGCGATTGCCAATGCCGCCAATAACCACTTATGGATGGGTTCCGGGGTGGCCGGGGCGATTAAACGCAAAGGCGGGATTGAAATCGAAAAAGATGCGATGTCCAAAGGGCCGATCAAAGTCGGTCAGGCGGTTGAATCAACCGCGGGCAGACTTCCCTATAAGTATATTATCCACGCCGCCGGGATGGGACAGGATTTACAGACCGATGAAAATATCGTCTATGAAGTGACCAAAAATTCGCTTCTGCTGGCTGACAAGCTAAAATTAAAATCAATCGCCTTCCCTGCTATCGGAACGGGAGTCGGCGGCCTTTCAATTGAGACATGCGCTGAAAAAATGATTAAGGCAGTGCATGATATATCGGACAAATTCCAATCACTCGAACAAGTTCAGTTCGTGCTGTTTGATAAAGAGGCGTACGAGGCGTTTAAGAGACAGGCGTAAGGATCGACCCCATGTGTCGACCCGGGCTTATCTCATGAAGGCGCGTAAGCATGTGCGCCCGTATGGGTACCGCCTTTATGATACTGTCAGGTTACACCCTCACCTTTGTCTCGGTCAAGTCCTGACAGAACAATTGGATTTACTTCCGCCGCTTGACGTTCATTGCGCCGTCGAAAATGAGTGAGTCATTTTCGAAATTATAGTACTTACCAT
>CAZJLX010000284.1:0-3319 GCA_964546545.1 uncultured Ignavibacteriaceae bacterium
AACTATCGACCAGAGCCTCCTCCGCAACCCGGAACAGCTCCGTATCGCCGCTGATAATAATCGGCGGGGCATTAAAATCAACCGTCACACTAAATGAACAATCGTCGGTACCGCAGTTATTGGTCGCTTGGACAAATAGCTCGTAAGTTCCTGAAGTATCAACATTAAAACAGATATTGCCGTTTTCATAATATCCAATCGGGCTGACCGTCAGCGAGGCATTTAATACTTCGGCCGGCATTGGCAGACAAATCATATCGGCGCCGCATAATTCAATAGTCGTATCATTGGGACAACTTATTTCGGGAGCCTCACCGACTTCGATATTAAAAACAAGTCGGCAATCATCAGAACCGCAATCGGCTGTCGCAGTTATATCAATCAGATAGGTCCCGGTCGTGTCAGCCATAAAGCAGATTTCGTCGTTCAAATAGGTTACGCCTTCGGGTAGATCCAGAACAGCATCCGCGGGGCTGAAAGCCATCGGATAACAAACAAGTTGCTCGCGGCAGATGAAAATATCTATCGGATCTGTCGGGCATTCTATCTGAGCCGTTTCGCCGGTAACAACAGTTACGACAGTAGTGTCGACCGCTGAGGCATAGCAACTATCTGATACCGTGACTATAATTGTATCAATTCCGGGGCCATCGGGCGTGTAACAGATTTCATTTGTTATTTCATTAAAAGAGGCCTGATTATTAGTGGAGATTATGGAAATGTTGCCATCGGGATCATTTATATAGGCCTCAAAACAGATATCTTCAAAGGTACATCGGAATATTTCAAAATCATCGGCCAGGGAGATTGTCGGCTCTCGGTTGATATTAATATTTATTATAGTCGTGTCGGCGGCAATATAACCGCAGATATCTTCGGCCTCGATTATAATAGTAAATTCCCCGCCCGTTTCAGGAGTAATACAGACATATCCCTCGGCGTACTCTCCCCCGCCCTGAACCCGAATATCGGTGATATCCTCATCGGGATCGGTGATACTCACCGGGAAACAGTACATTTCCGGCTGACACATAAAGATTGATTCATCGGGCGCGGAGACAACCGTCGGAGCGGACAAAAGCGTCACATCGACAATTGTGGTATCAGTTGCACTCGAGCCACAGCTATCTGTGACAGTCGCAATTATATAATATATCCTGCCCTCATCCGGTGTGAAACAGATTGTGCCGGCGGCAGCAATATAAACTGCGGGAGATGAAACGGTAATGCTCTCTATGTTATTATTTTCATCGTCGATATTTACATCAAGACATATTTCCTGAACTTCACAGAGCGACAAGGAAGTATCGTTCGGTAAAATAACAACCGGTTTTGAATTGACAGTGACGTCGACCAAAATCGAATCGCTGTCTTCGGCCCCGCAGCTATCAACGGCAGAAACTATGATTGTAAATATATCGGATGTCTGCGGGTTAAAACAGATCCGCCCGGTCATTTCATTATAGTATCCCGGAGGAGTAACGCTGATCGATTCGATATTGTTATCGACATCATCAATGCCGACCGGCAGGCATATTTCTTCGCCTTCACAAACAAAAAGGGCCGTATCCGGCGGCAGCATCACCAGAGGATCAGAATTTAATGTCACATCTACCGCAAAAAGACAACTATCGACACCACAGCCGGTGTCAACAATCAGAGTAATATCCTTTTTAACCGTGCAGTTGGTATAAAAACAGACCTTACCGTTTTCGGCATCATACCAGGCTGATTCGGGTAAAATCTCAAGCGTGGCGTTTTCGGGAATCTGCCCAATCGGGATACAGATCGTATCCGGAGCGCAGATGAATATCGACTCATCATCGGGACATTCCAGTGTGAAATCAGAACGGCGGACAACCGTAATAATGACCGTATCTTCCGGCTCAGGTGGACAGCGATTATCAATCAGAAACTCTCCGCGCAAACAGCGATCGCTGGCCTGATAAGTGAACAGATAGTCGGCCGAATCAACGTCATCAGGCATAAAGCAGGTTTGGCCACTGAATTCAGAAGTCATTTTAAAGGTGCCGGGACCGGAAGTCTGCCAGATAGCAACCGAATCATTCAAATCCGGATCGACCGCGACAATATCAAAACAGATAGAATCAAGGGCGCAAATATAAAACGTCTGGTCAGGATTATTTAGGTTCGGTATATGATTCCAGGTTGCAGTGATACATATCTCGGCCGTATCAGCACTACAGCCATCGGAAACTTCTATGGTAAAACAAAGAATTCCTTCCTCATTCGCCCAAAATCTCAGGATAGAATTATCCTCGGGCGTTAATAGTCCATTACCCGAGAGAAGAGTATAATCAAGCTGGTCACCATCAGGATCAAAGGCCTCTATTGCCAATTCGTAATAATCACCTTCAAAACAATGAAAAATGGCAGTGTCTCCGGTGAGAATGACCGGTGGCTCATTATCAGCAATCACAAAAAAAGTTTTGGTCACAACGGTCGAATCGCCAAGATCATCCATAACCATAAAGATAACATCAAAACTACCTTCTGATTCGGGCATAAATTCATAATATGCATAAGCCGGTGACATCGAGGGTGTGGATATCAGATTCCCAGGTCCCGACAACTGGCTTATAGTAATAACCTGATCCGGATTACAATCATCGGCCACCAGAGTATCATAAATCGTTTCACCAAAACAATAGGAGATAGTGTCAGCATCTACGAAACCAACAAACTGAGGCGGCGTATTAGGCGGACAGCCTCCGGCAGCGGAATTACTTTCATCGAGAGCAGGTTTAACGATCCCGATAGACAATTGATCGGTTTGGTCAAGCGGCGCGCCGCTCCCCTCCGATTTATAGGAACCTGATGCACCAAGATCCGTGGCAGAATTATAATAAGCCGGTTGTGGTTCATTTTCAGCTCCGGCGATGTTTATCAATAATGCGGTAATCAGAAAGATACAAGAAACCGCGGCCAGTCTGAGCCGTCTATACCTGATCATCTTTCCTCCATATATTTATGATAATACTCTCCTGCGATTCTCAGCTTATTGGCGGCGAAGCAGGTATAGAAAAGTATTCTCCATATATCATGGTCTCAGTAGCAGTAAAATGAAACCGGACATCCGATTACATAATCGAAAAGTTCGGCTCAAAAAAACCGGTGAGTAAACTACTTAACCAACGATAATATACCGTCGTAGGCCGATAAGTCAAGAACTTTTTAGGATTTGAATTATTCGGAAATCGTTTTCTAACATTCTTTTAACGAATCTCCGAAGTAACCCATTTATGCATTCCTCAATATGCGATTTATCATCCTTCCCGGTCTTGAACCGGGTATCCAA
>CAZJLX010000284.1:3329-4067 GCA_964546545.1 uncultured Ignavibacteriaceae bacterium
GAAATTAGCTTGCCCTTTTATATTTGTCAGTTGATAAGACCTATTTTAAGGCCTAAAAACAGACGTTCCGAATCGATGTGATTATGTGTTACTTTAGCATATTGCCGCATCTCATTATATTACTGCAGGATACTAACAACATCAACAATGGCCCTTATTTGGGAAAGACCATTAAGATATTAAATATGACCCTGGCTATGGATAAACTAATGAATATTTTAGCGACTATAATGCAGTCAGTTTCACATTTTTAGATAAAAAGAGGGCGCTTTATGGTCTCTTTTTGCAATTTGATTACGTACAAATATTGGCTAAAATCGTTTTTGATAAATATGGCAGTATGGCTGATGGCCATTATTCAAATAGTAATCCTGATGATAATCCTCGGCCTCCCAAAATTTATCGGCTTTTTCAAGTTTTGTCACAACCTCAAGGCCCTTATCTTTGAGAATTTTAATCAACTTTTCGGCTGTCTTTTTCTGCGCCTCGTCGGTATAAAATATAGCCGATTTATACTGCTCGCCAATATCAGGACCCTGGCGATTCATTTGAGTCGGATCATGTATCTCAAAAAAGAGTTTGGTTAATTTCTCGTATGAAGTCAGGTCCGGATCAAACACGACCTCTATTGTTTCAATATATCCGGTCTTGCCCGAACAGACTTCTTTATATGTCGGATGATCCTTTTCCCCACCCATATAACCGACCTGAGTAGATATAATTCCCTCCTCCTGTTGA
>CAZJLX010000285.1:0-4037 GCA_964546545.1 uncultured Ignavibacteriaceae bacterium
AAATGATGGGAAAACCAACTTAACTTGCTGTCCGTTTTTGCGGGGGAAGTCCATAATAATTGATGGTAATAAACTGGGCGATTTCATGCGCGATTTTAAGAAGTATATTACTCAAAAAGGCGTAAAAGATATTAAGCTGCCTGAAGGAAGTATTTGGATGCCACGATATGATAGAGTTGTTATATATTCTGAGGCAGTCCTTAGAATAAAATTGGAGTATATACATGCGAATCCGGTTAGAGCAGGATTAACAGATGAACCGACAAAATGGATTTGGTCGAGCGCCAAAGATTACTTGACAACTGAAAAGGGGGAAATTGAAATTTATAAAGATTGGCTCTAAGAAAACTTGCAGGTCACAATCTCCGGTTAATACCGGATATCAGGACCTGCAAGAACATTTAATATTACCGCGTCCAAATTGTCTGATGATATACAGTGTTAAGAACCTATATCTTCTTCTTAAATAAAAAGAACCGGTATATGAAACAAGGCCCAGAGGCCGAAACGCCAGGCGGTGGAGCGACGTACATTTTTCGCGAGAAATCCGAAATAGATCCCTTTAACCACAGTGTTACTTATCATGGAAATAATAATAGCGGAGACAGCCATCTTCTGAACCATACCCGACTGATTGACGATCGATAATATAAACGGATCAATATCAGTTACGCCCGTTATACCGGCCAGCGTCAGCAGACCAGCATTACCATAAAATCTCTCCGCAAGTATGGTCATCACCGACAAAAGAACAAAGAGCGTGGCAAAAATCAAAGCGGGCCTAATCTCAAAAGGATTTCTGAGAGAATGGATGGGCGAATTTTTTGATTTGGAGGTTTTCGGCTCTTTATGGATAGAGAGGATTAATCCGATAATTGCCAGAATTAATAATTGTAGCCATATATATTCAACGAATTCTCTTTTGACAAACCAAATCAGGACCAGAATGCGGATATACATCACCGCACTGGCCAAAATTGTCGATTGCAACGCATTCACACTCCGTTCGGGAGATTTTTGCGCGATTCTCCCGGCGGCCACACTTACCGCGGTACTTGACACTATTCCTCCCAATAAACCGGATAGCCATAATCCGGCCCGGCCTCCAAATTTTTTGGTAAGGAAATATCCGGCGAAGCCGACAGTCGAAACCAAAACCACAATTTGCCATATCTTTTGCGGATTGAGGTGAAACTCAGTATATTCATTATTGGGAAGTACGGGGAGTATTATCAAGGTAATAATCAAAAATTTCACCACGGCGAGGAATTCGGCGTTATCAAGGCGTTCCACATAATGCTCAAACATTGCTTTTTCGGAAAGGAGAAATGTCCCCACGATACCGATTGCCAGCGGCATCCAAATATCGGTAAGGACACATAACGCACCCATAATAAAAGTAAGAAGCGCCGCCACTTCACTCGTCCAACCAACGAAATCATTCTTTAATTTGGCCAGATAACCAACTATAGCAATGGCTGCCAACGACAGCATTCCGACCGGCAAAGCCAGAGGCACATTGATATTTACCATCCAACCACAGCCGAAACCGAAAACCCCTATGAGAGAATAAGTCCGGACTCCGGCGAAAACTCTTCCCTTGTGAATATATCCCGAACTTTCTCTTTCCAGTCCAATTAAAAGAGAAAGCCCGAGAGCTATCAAAAATCGCAAATGAATCGGCAGACTTATATCGTTCATATTTTAAAATTAGCATTTATGAAAACGATTTGTCAAATAATATTGTTGGGGTATATAGTTTCCATGAGTATTTTCAGATTGGCATCGAAAAGAGGCGGGATTTAGTCCCGCCCATCTTTATATCTTTTATCAAGACGACTTATTCACACGGCGCCGGGCCGCCTTTGTAAAGATAACTTATCAGGTAGGTGATATCGAATATGTTGCATGTGCCTGAACAGTCGCAGTCTCCCCCGCTCGGCGATAATGGTGCAACACCACCTTTATAGAGATAACTGATTATATAGGTGATATCAAAAATATTATAATCGCCGCTGCAGTCGGCATCACCATGCATTGACTCTCCGATGGTAATATCAAAATAGTCGAAAAGTATTCGGGACGGGCCGTGCGAATCCTCCACCCTAACCGCAAAGCTGGCGTCACCGTACTCCTGCGGAACGCCATGCAGCAGTCCATTGCTTTCGAGTATCAGGCCGGTCGGCAGTTCACCGTCAACGACGACCCAGCTGTACGGCTCGACGCCACCGGTCGCCTGAAATTGATAGTTGTATTCGGCGCAGATATTGCTCAACGGCAACTGACGATTCGTTTCGATATTAAGCAGGGTATCAAAATGCAGCATCGCCGCCGCATAGCCAAAATTACAATCATCAAATTTAATCCAGAAATAGCCGTCATCACCCCACCACCAGCCCCAGCTGTTCTTGCATCGCCAGGCGCCGTTACCGCCACACATATTGTCATCCCAGCCGACCACCAGAACAGCATGATTTATATCTTCGGTGAATTGAGAATGGGAATAACAGCCGCCGCCATAATAATTAAAATCAGGATAAACATAAAAGGCGACCGCCACCGGTGCCGTCAATACTGCTGTTTTAATTGCATTGCGCATCTGAGGAATAGCCGTCCAGCCATCGATTTTGACCAGCGCCCTATCGGCCTCTTCGGTACAGGGAATATTGTCATTGGCCTGATACGGCATATCATTTTCCGAAACTGCGCCAAAATATTGAAAATGCACGTAAGCATCATCCATCATAGCCCCCTCGCACCCGGTACCGGGCGTGACACAGGAGAGAATCGCCTGTTCGGAGAGATCCAGTTTGCGATCCCTATAAAGCGAATAACCGGCTTCCAGGGCCGCCGTTGCGGCAAAATCCCAGCAGGAGCCGCAGCCGCCCTGACTTCTGACACCGGTTATTATACCGGCATCCTCCCAGTTAAAATATCCCGGAAGATCATCGGCATCTTTGGTTACAAAATTGTCATCGAGGTGCGCTTCCCAGATTTCCTGCCAGTTATCAGGAAGTTTAAGGCCAAGAAGTCCTTGTCTTTCCTCGGGGGACATGTCGGTCACAATCGGATTCAAATCGGCCGTCCAGTGCAAACCCTCTTTTTCGATCCGGTCGCGGATTTTCTGAAGTTCCGCTGCGGTATCCTCCGCAAGCGCAAAAGGAACAAAACAAAAGATTATAAGCAGAGAATATAAGAACCGACAAATTATTTTTGAATCCATAATAAAAAGACCCCTGATGTATATTATAGCCAGCTATCTTACTCTATATTATAGGTTTAATTGGACTTTTGTCAACGAATTTTATCGGTTTAAAGTGGCTTAAGGGATTTATGATTGTTATGGCCAATCATCGGGGCAATTAAGTTCACCATTCTGATGATAGAGAAATTGAATAAGGGCCGTTATATCAAAAATATTGACCGTATGGCTATGATTCACATCGGCCACCCGTTCCTTAACGGGCGGCGGTCCCTGCTTATAAAGAAATGAAATCAAGTGTGTGATATCGAATATATTAACCGCCTCATCGCCATTCACATCACCGCAGGCGAGTTCGCAGGCATCACCAACGCCATCACCATCGCTATCGGTTTGATCAGAATTAGCCGTATCAGGGCAATTGTCGCAACTATCGCCCCACATATCACCATCTGTATTGAATTGTTCAGGATTATACACACCGGGACAATTGTCGCAGACATCACCGAGTAAATCATTATCTAGATCGGCCTGACTGGGGTTGGCATCATAGGGACAGTTATCAATATCACCGCAAATATTATCGCCGTCAATGTCATTTTCGGGATCATCGGGACAATTATCACAGGCATCCCCGAATTCATCGCCATCACGGTTGGATTGATCCTGATTACTGATATTGGGGCAATTATCGCAAACATCCCCAATATCGTCACCATCGGCGTCAACCTGATTCTCATTGTCGACATCGGGGCAATTATCGCAGGCATCACCAAGAGAATCGGCGTCAGAGTTAAGTTGATCCGGATTATAGGTACCGACGCAGTTATCGCAC
>CAZJLX010000286.1:0-586 GCA_964546545.1 uncultured Ignavibacteriaceae bacterium
CGACTTAAGTCGGCAAGATAAAAACCACCGGCCCTGTGGCCGGTGGTAGTTTATTAAAAAGATTTATCCGGTATCTGTTGCCCCAATGAAACAATTGAGATAAATTAGTTGTCTTAGGAATAGCAGAAAGCGGACAATTAAGAATGTGTAATTTATGAAAGAGGTATCCCAATGAAAAATGATTATCGGTTGAAGTCGGTAATGTATATATTCGCGAGTTTCCTGATTTTAATTTTTTGTGCCTGTTCCTCGTCGGGGCCGCCGGTTGCCAAAATAGAACCGGTTGTCGACACTCTACACGGAGTTGAAATCGTCGATAATTATCGCTGGCTTGAAGATGGAGAAAATCAGGAGGTGCGGATATGGGAGGATCAGCAGGATGCTTACTGCCGGAAACTGCTCGGGCAATATCCGGATCGACCCGCTCTAAAAAACCGGATCGTCTTCGACCACGTTTTCGAGCTTATACATGCATTTGCCCGCGGTCCATAAATCGTCGTACATTTTGGGCGCGCACGAGAGCACGGTGCGAAACGCCTTTTCTTTGTAACAGATATGAAGCCGGTTGGAAAGATCGGCGGCCGCG
>CAZJLX010000286.1:596-4019 GCA_964546545.1 uncultured Ignavibacteriaceae bacterium
CCGCTCTAAAACACCGGATCGAGGAATTAATGCAGATTGGGTATATCGACAGTCCCGCCTTAAGCGGTGGAAGATATTTTTATAAAAAAAGGGAGGGTGATGCCGAGCATGCTGTTTTACTGATGAAACGGACCCTTGATGCCGAACCGGAAATAGTGCTGAATCCGAATGAATTCAGCGAGGATGGCACGACTGCTCTGGATTGGTGGTATCCATCCGATGACGGCAAATATCTTGCATATGGGAAATCATCCCAGGGAACGGAAAATTCCGTTTTATATCTGTATGATGTCGATAATGGAAAATCAATGCCGGATACAATACCTTATGCCCGCGCCGCCTCGATCGCGTGGCTTAAGGATAACAGCGGATTTTATTATACCAAATATCCTGCGCCGGGTTCGGTGCCGGACGGCGAGGATCAATATTACCGTCGCGTTTATTTTCATAAGATAGGCTCCGATTATACCGATGATCCGCTGATATTCGGCGAAGGCCGGGATAAAACCGAATGGTCAGATGTGCAACTATCTCCCGATAACCGATATCTTCTGATCTCAGTCTACATGGGCTGGTCAAAAGCAAGTCTATTTTTGAAGGATATTGAAAAAGGTTCCGGTTTTGTCGAGCTGACGGAAGACAAAGAAGCGCTTTATTCGGTGACGATGACAAATAATGAATTTTATGTGATGACCAATGATGGTGCTCCCAGAAATAAAATAATGAAGGGCACATATCGTCGACCGGAAATGAAAAACTGGAAGATATTGATAGATGAAGGCAAGGATATGGTCGAGCATATGAATCTGGTCGGGGACAAGATTGTTCTGGCGTCGATTCATAATGCCTCCGGCCGCCTGTCAATTTATTCATCGGCCGGGGCTTATTTAAAGGATATCCAATTACCGGCTTTGGGTTCGATTATCAGTTATGAGGATCATGTCATTTCAAGCGAACTTGATGGTCATGAACTGCTGTTTGGCTATTATTCATATTTTATTCCGCCTCGCATTTACCGTTATGATTTTAATTCCGATAAACTCGATATTCTCGATGAAATAACAAGCGACCTGGATCTGTCTTTATATACTGTCAAACAGGTTTGGTACCCGTCAAAGGACGGCACTGAAATTTCGATGTTTTTGATACATCGCAAAGATATCAAACTGGACGGCAACAATCCGACCATAGTCAACGGATATGGCGGCTTTGCCAGTAATGAGACGCCTTATTTTTCGCGCACCCGAACGATGCTGCTCGAACGTGGTGGCATTTTTGCGCATACGCAATTGAGAGGCGGCTCGGAATATGGTGAGGAGTGGCATCAGGCCGGAATGCTGGCTAATAAGCAAAATGTTTTTGATGATTTTATCGCCGCTATCGAATATCTGATAGACAAGAAATATACTAATCCGGACAAGGTTTTAATCGAGGGGGGGAGCAATGGCGGTCTATTGGTCGGCGCAGTTATGGTACAACGCCCCGATCTGATGAAAGCGGTGGTCTGCTGGCGGCCGCTTCTGGATATGCTGCGTTATCACAAGTTCCTGATAGGTGAATTGTGGGTGCCGGAGTATGGCTCGGCCGATAATCCGGATCAATTCAAATTTCTGTATGATTATTCGCCATATCATCATATCAAAGCCGGAACGGCCTACCCGGCTGTTCTGTTTCAGAGCGCCGACCATGATACAAGAGTCGATCCGCTGCATTCCCGCAAGATGACCGCCGCTTTGCAGGCGGCCACATCGTCCGATAACCCGATTTTGCTGCGACTGCAAAGAAGGACCGGACATGGGCGGGGGGTGCCGAAAAGTATTGTTATTGATGAATTATTAGATGAATTCTGTTTTGTATTCCAGCAACTGGAATTGAAGTTTTAGATTAAAACCGAAGATCGAGTTGGTTTATCCGGCATTCATGTCTGAAGAATCAATTCGATCTTCCTTATTCTCCCGATTCTCTTTCTTTTCTTCTTTTTCTTCGGAAGGCGGCAGTTTGGCCCGGTGCCGGATAGCCGGAAGCATAAATAACAGGGGGAAAAGAACGGCGCTGTAAATAATTTTGTATATTCTCAGCAAGGTTCCTGTCCTATTAAAACCGGCATAAAATTCAGTGAACCGGTGTATATCCGGATATAATCGTGAGATTAAGTCGACCAGACATCCGATAAATGGTACAATAGTCAGGCCGAATATTATCAGCAAAATAAATCTGACCGGAATCGAGTGAAGCGGTCTTATTTTTGTTTTCTTAAGTCGGAAAATAAAAAATGATGTAATTATAACTACAAACGGCCAGGAGAGGAAATCATAACCTATAAGCGGATATGTTTGCTTCGATAATTCCGATTCGGCGTACGGCCAGGCAACGAGTAAAATAAACATCAGAATATAGGTGGTTCGTCTAAAGATTGTCTTTTTACGCTGATTGTCTTCGGTGTCGCCGCTTTTTACCTTTTGTCTTTTTTGGAAATAAATCGCAAACAGGATAAATATCAGCGATAAAAAAAGAAAATAGAACAGATTCTGTTCGACAACATGAATAATACTGTTGATATAATTGGAAAAATCAAAATTACGAATCATATCCCGGCGGATAATCAGCAATTCAAGATGGTCACGCCAGAAAATGAGTTGTGCGCCGGAAAAAGCCATCAGGATTATTATTATATAATCAAAAAGAATAAGGGCAATCAGGCCGCCAACCGTAAAAGCGATCAGGCCGGTTGTTTGCCAATTATCGGTTGACAGGCCGAGGGCGTAGACGACTGCGGCGCCTGTCAGAGCCGAAAAGAGGCCGGTCAGCAGCAGAACGAATGTTTTTTGCATCGGCCAGGCAATAATCCCACCGCCTAAGGCCCCGACGAGAGTAATTATCATCAGATTCATTTCCGATTGCTGTGAATAAAGGCCAATCGTCAGGCCAACTACCGTGCCGATCATTACCCCGCCGCAGATAATGTATATCTTAAATATTCGCAGACCCCATAAGAGGAGAAGCATACCGGCGGCAAGCAAAATAATTTCGCCGGTTATATCGAGAAATGACATATTACCTCAGATTTATATTTCCTATTGAGATATTCGAACATAATAATTCAGCCATTCGGTGGCAAGTTTGTTTCCGATAATATTTATATTAATCTTTCATTTTATCGGCGATCGAATCGAAAAGATGTCACTGTATACTTTCACACTTAATCGACAAATGTGTGTAGTCGGATGCAATGTGGTTTCCGGAAGTTATTCCTCGTCTTTTGTAAGTGGCGGAATTGCAGTGGATTACTCCTGTTCTAATGTTGAACAGGAACGGGGCACAGCATTTGTTGTTCTCTTGGATTACTATGGAACTATACTTTGGATCACATAAGCCCGGGGGCGGAGACGGCAAATCAAATCAGAGGCTTGTCTGTTTCTCGAT
>CAZJLX010000287.1:0-4017 GCA_964546545.1 uncultured Ignavibacteriaceae bacterium
AATGTTAAAAAAGGTGAGGTGCTGGCGCTGGTCGGTCCTTCCGGCGGAGGCAAATCGACCCTGTTTGATTTGCTGCCTCGTTTTTATGATCCGCAAAAGGGAACGATTAAAATAGACGGAATTGATATTCGAGAAATAAAGATGCATGATTTACGGCGTCTGCTCGGAATCGTGACGCAGGAGACGTACCTTTTCAATGACACTATCAAAAACAATATCGCCTATGGTTTAAAGGATATTTCTCAGGGAAAAATAGTCGGGGCGGCACGGGCGGCTAATGCGCATGATTTTATTGAGAGTTTCGAAGATAAATATGATACTCAGGTCGGTAATCGGGGTGTGAGATTGTCCGGCGGCCAGCGTCAGCGAATTGCTATCGCGCGTGCTCTTTTAAAAGACCCCCAGATTTTAATCTTTGACGAGGCGACTTCGGCGCTTGATACCGAGGCCGAACTTCAGGTGCAGGAGGCAATCGATCGCCTGATGAAAGACCGCACGACACTGGTGATTGCTCATCGCCTGTCGACGATTATCAATGCCGATAGGATTCTGGTCATCGACAACGGTCGCATCATTGAATCGGGACAGCATGAGGAACTTCTCGGGGCCGGCGGTTTATATCATAAGCTGTATATGATGCAATTTAAAAATAATAATAAATCTGATGCGCGCTCGATACTCACTGCCGATTAGCAGGTAAGATATGCCGTCCGCCTTTATTAAAAAAATCGAACATGGATTTAAGAAAGGATTAAAAGTCCCTTTTTTTATGATGTTAAAAAAGGGGGATCGAAGTCGGGTGCCGCTTCAGCCGGAAAATATTAAATCCATCCTGATTTTAAGGCCCGATAAGCTGGGCGACATGATTGCCACTATCCCGACCATTCATGCCTTAAAAAAACTGTTTGCGTATATCCGTATCGAAGTCCTGGCTTCACCTCGCAATAATATTTTAGTCGCCGAAGATCCTTTGATCGATGAGCTTTATCTTTATCACAAGAATATCCTGAAAGACTGGCCGCTGATTAGAAAATTAAAGAAAAAACATTTCGATTTAATATACGATCCGATCTGCCACGACTCGGTGACCGGTCTGCTGCTTGGCAAATTAATCAGTAACAACTCGGTTTTTGTTGCCAGTCGAAAATTGAATCATGCCAAATATTATGACTATTGCGAACCGTATCTGCCTGATGGTGACGATCATAATGTCGATAACGGGCTGCTTATATTTAACGCGCTCGGTGTGCAACCGGAAACGATTGATCCCTTTTTACCGGTCTATCTTAAGAAAAGTTCGAGACAAAAGGCGGATCGATTTTTTGCCGGGCTGCCCACTGCATTAAAGTTTTGGATTGGGATAAATATCTCAGCCGGCTCGCCCACCCGATCTTTGTCACTGGATAAGTACGCATCGATTTTAAAATCGCTGTCGGATATATATCCCGATGCCGGGTTTGTAATTTCCTGCGTTTCGGAGGACAGAGAAACGGCGAAAAAGCTTGCCCTGAATATCAAAACCCGATCTTATCTGATTCCCGAAAATCTGTCTTTGCTTGATGTGGCGGCAATTATTGAAAAGCTGGATATTTTTATCTCGCCCGATACCTCGCTGATCCACATGGCCCGTCTGATGCAGATCCCGGTGGTCGGTCTATATTCCGGCCATAAAAGAAATTTTAATTTCTGGCGGCCGTATCGTCAGAAGTACGGCGCAATTATATCGGCCAACCTGAATAATATTTTTGATATCGAACCGAAACAGGTCGTCGACGAGTTCCGTTTGGTTTATGATAGTCTGGCGCGTTCGTCGATTCAAAAAGCGGAATGATATTATGTGCAGAATTTCCGCAGTTGTTATAACAAAAAACGAGCAGGCTAATATTGGCCGATGCCTGAATTCGCTCCGCTGGGTGGATGAAATCATTTTAATTGATAGTTCATCGGAAGATAAAACCTGTGAAATCGCCGGGCAATTCGGGGCCAAAATATTCCAAAATCGATTTAACGGTTATGGTCCGGCCAAGGCTTTGGGAGTGGCGAAGGCGACCGGCGAATGGATTCTGTCGGTTGATGCCGATGAGGAGATCACGCCGCAACTGGCGGCCGAGATAAAAAATGTGATAAAATCCGATTTGAAAATAGCCGGGTATAAAATTCCGCGACGGACATTTTTCCTCGGTCGCTGGATCGAATTTTCAAAATGGTCTCCCGATTATGTTCTGCGACTGTTTCGTCGTTCATCGGGAAATTTTGATCAATCCGAGGTGCATGAGGAAGTTGTCATTGAGGGCGCAATAAAATATCTGAAAAATGTAATATTGCATTATTCGTATCCGAGCGGGATGAAATATCGGGAAAAGATGGAGCATTATTCGAAACTGGGGGCGGAGAAAATTATCCGGCAGGGTCAGAAATATTCACTTCTGTCATTAATCTTTAATCCGATCGCTTCGTTTTACCGGCATTATATATTTGGCGCCGGATTTTTGGATGGCATGCACGGCTTTTTAATCGGGATACTCTCCGCTTTTGGGGTGATGAAGAAATATCAAAAACTCAGATTACTTGCGAAGAAGGCCAATGATTAAAATTCTTCATATTGACAGTGGCTTATCTTATCGCGGTGGCCAGCGTCAGGTGCATCTTCTGATTAAATCTCTTCAACGCCTTGATACGGAACAATATCTTGCCTGCCCTGAAAATACGCCGCTTAAAGAGAAGTCCGAAGAATATATAAAGGAATATTTTGCACTTCCGAGAAGCAATATTATGCGGTTGCTCCGAAAAAGAAACCTGCGCGGCTTTATCAGGGAAAATAATATCAATTTGATACACGCCCATGATTCTCATGCGCATTCTCTTGCGACTCTGCTAAAAAATGCAAAACCGGAGCCGGCCATTTTTGTTACCCGACGCAGTTCGGGTGAAATCGGTTTTGGAAGTCGAACCAAGTACAGTGGTTTTGGGATAAATTTCATTGCCATATCCATGCATGTTAAAGAAAATCTAATAAGCGGCGGCGTGCCGGCCGCTTCGATACGTGTCATCTCTTCCATGATCGACACTGATTTGTATGGCCGGAACAGACCGGGAATGGCAACAGCCCGACCCGAAAAAATAAAAATTGTCTCGGCCGGTGCCTTCGATAAAAAGAAAGGTTTCTCCGACGCCCTGGCGGCGATTGAAATAATCTCTCAAAAAAGAAATGACTTTTTATTCATTCTCTACGGCGAGGGACCTCAAAAAAAGGAATTCGAGAAAATTATCAGGACAAAAAATCTTTCCAAATTCGTAAAAATGCCGGGCTGGTCTCAATCTCCGGAGCTTTTTTTATCCGAAGCTGATATCTATCTAACACCTTCACATAAGGAGGGGCTGAATATGTCGCTTCTGGAGGCGATGGCCTCCGGCGCGGCCGTGCTGTCCAGCGATATTCCGTCGCATCGCGAGAATATAATCGACGCGGAGACCGGCTTTTTATTCCCGGTCGGAGATATAAATAAGCTGGCCGAAAAACTGAATTATCTGACAGAAGACTATCAATTGCTACGCCGGATCGGTAGCAAAGCCGCTGATTATGCGGCGCGCTTCGATTGCCGCCAAATATCCAGGAAGATTTTCCGATATTATAATGAGATAGTTGTCCCCTAAGAAAAAATGTCGTATTATTTAATATGAACCTGGCCGAATTTATTATCTCGATTGAATCCTTTAATGCCAATGTCAATATCAATTTGCTTCGTCGGGCGTATGAGTTTTCCGAAAAATCGCATGCCGGGCAACTTCGCGAATCGGGCGAACCGTTTATTCTTCATTGTCACGGCGTCGCATTAATCTTGGCCGAGTTACATTTGGACTCGGCGACCATTGCCGCCGCTTTGATGCATGATGTGGTCGAGGATACCGATGTCACGCTGGAGCAGATAAGAGAAAATTTCGGCGATGAAATAGCGTCACTGATTGACGGCGTGACCAAACTGGGTCTGGTGAAGTTTAAATCGCGCGAGGAACAGC
>CAZJLX010000288.1:0-3990 GCA_964546545.1 uncultured Ignavibacteriaceae bacterium
CCTTTTAAATTGCCATCGCGCCAGACCAAATATCACAACCACAATCGGCATGGCCAGCATGTTGATATATTTGATCAATTTTTTACTGTTATCGGAAACAACTCCCAGGGTCGACCCAACTGCCTGCTTGGAACGGATTGAAATGAGACCCTTTTCCTGCGTCAGCCAGTCAACAATATTAAGCAGAATTATATAACCGGTGCTGTTGCGGCGGTTATCATCTTTAATAAATGATCCGGAACCGATAACCACAATCCGGGCATCATCGACAAAATCAATTTTCTCCGGGGTCGTTGTGGTTCGGATCGTATCGGTACCGCTGAACTGAGGAATCGGCTTGTCATTAAAATAGCTTTCCAGATGACCGGTCATGGTTGCGGCCAGCGGCAGATTGGGCTGGTTAAAATCTTCCTGCATATATTGTTTCTCTGGTGATATATCAATTGGGATGCCGCGCACACCGGAATGTTCGGAACTGGCAAAGAGCCATTGCCGATCCAGATCGGCTCTGATATCGGGGGCGAAATCAATCGGGCTGGCAAAGAGCAGGTTAAACGATTTCATGCTTTTGACGATCGGATTGTCTTTGTTAAACGATCCGATTGACAGATAAAACGGATAATTGACCACACTCTGCATCTGGAACTGGCCCATATTTCGCATAACCGGAACCATGTTGCACTGTAAATCTATTACCAGTTTGTCACGCACGCTGGCGCCATAAAAATACATCAGGCTGTCAAGCCCATTTGCAGCCGGCATGACCATTGTCTGCTGGATATTGATATTGAATTTGTCAATTAAAAAGGCGACCCGACCGCCCCGCATAACAAACTGATCGACCAGATAAGTTTCCCAGAGATTAAACGAATCCATCGGCGCCGCAATTATCAGAACCTGGACCTGCTCCGGTATCGTCCTGAGATTGGCCAGATTCAGAAACTGAACGCGGTACTCTTTCTGCAATAACTGATTCGCATAGGTCAAATTGGTCGCCATATCCGGCTCGCCATGCCCAGTCGTAAAAGCGACCGTAGGGATCTCGGACTGGGTCAGTTTATTTATCGCCCGGGACAGATCGTATTCAAGATTGGATGTATTTTCGATAAACGGAATAACTTCCTGTTTATCGCCGTAAATCAGGGCGACCCCTTTAAAACCTTTGATAAATTCGGTTTTCTCGTTACGAAAAACATTAAACTGCAACGGCGGGATTCGATACGACATCGCTTCATCTTCTTTGCCGTCCTTTACCGGATCAATAAATTCATAATGCAGATAACCGCCGGAATAGGCTTTGTAATCATCAAGAAGGTCCTTTAGATATCGGGCGTCACCATTATGCGGCGCCGGAAGGTCCTGTGTAATAAACGCCTTTATTGTCAGGCGGTCGTTCAAATTACCTACCAACTCCCGGGATGATTCGGATAAGGAGTAGATTTTTCCATCGGTCAAATCGGCTCGCGAAAAGAGATTAATCGAAATCAGATTGATTACAATGAGAATCCCGACAATAACGGCAATCAGGATGCCTGCCGATGATCTGGTTTTTATTTCGCTTTTGGCCATCACTTCCACTTTCTGCTTTCAAGAACCTGAACCGTTAGAAACAAAAAGAGAAACATCATCGAAAAATAATATATCAAATCGCGTGTGTCTATAACACCCCGGGCAATATTGTTAAAATGATAATCAATAGACAGATATTCGATTATCGATGCCGTGAATCCGGGGAAAAACATTACGATACTATTCAACAGGAAAAAGATAAAAATAATTACAAATGAGATAATAAAGGCCACAATTTGGTTATGAGTCAGGGCCGAGCAAAAGATTCCAATCGACAGATAAACGCCGATAATTAGCACTACCCCCAAATAGCCGCCGAGGGTGGCGCCGATATCCGGTTCGCCCAACGAGGCAATTGTGATATAGTGTATCAGTGTTAAAAAGATCGTAATTATAATCAAAAGATACGCGGCCAGAAATTTTCCCAGAACCAACTGCCAATCCTTAATCGGCAGGGTCATCAGCAATTCAATAGTTCCGAGCCTTTTTTCTTCGGAAATCAGACGCATCGAAACCGCCGGAATAAAAAAGAGCAGGATAAAGCGCATCATCGAAAAAAGGGCGCGAAGATCGGGCGTATTGCTGAGGAACAGGACGGTTGAGAACTGCCAGCCGGCGATCAGCAAAAAGAGGGTAATGACCACGTATGCGACCGGGGAATCGAAATAGGAACGGAATTCTTTTTTGGCCAGAGTCAGAATCTGGTGCATTTTTTTACCCCTGATCCTTTTTAGTCAATTGTCGGAATATATCTTCAAGCGAGGTTTCCTCGCGTTTCATCTCCATCAAAATCGAGTTGTTTTCGATACAAAGCCGAAATACTTCTTCGCGCGGATCAGTCCCCTTAACCGTTTCGAGATCGATTGCGAGAATGGAGTCGTTAATTTTATTCTGTTTAATGACCCGATCGACGCCTTTGATATTTTCAATCTTCTCGACGAAGCTTTCCGGATTATTTTTAATCTGCAGGGTCAGCCGTCCCTTACCCTCAAATGAGGCCTGAAGCTCATCGGGACGACCGTCAGCGACAATTTCGCCCTGGTTGATAATCAGAACCCGGTTACAGGTCGCTTCCACCTCGGGCAGAATATGCGAGCAGAGAATAATGGTTTTCTGCGCCGCCAGCTTTCTAACCAGATTTCGGATTTCAATAATCTGATTCGGGTCCAGACCGACGGTCGGCTCATCAAGAACCAGAATTTCCGGATCGTGAATCAACGCCTGGGCCAGACCGACACGCTGGCGATATCCCTTTGACAGTTCGGAAATATTTTTTTTGGTAACGCCGCCCAGGCCGCATATTTCGATAACATCTTTAATTCGATGACCATTGGTTTCGCCTCCGGTTCGTCGCATATTTCGCATAAACCTGATATAGTCGACGACATTCATATCGAGATAGAGCGGGGCGCTTTCGGGCAGATAGCCAATTTTACGGCGTATTTGCAGAGAATCGGTTTCAATATTGAGATTGTCGACCAGAACGGTTCCCGAAGAGGCGGCCAGAAAGCCGGTCAGTATGCGGACAGTTGTCGTTTTCCCGGCACCGTTGGGACCCAAAAAACCGACCACTTCACCTTTCTGAACCTCAAATGAAATATTTTTAACGGCCAGTGTTGTGTCGTAGTACTTTGTAAGATTCTGAATCGAAATCATACTTTGCCAAATTATCGTTTAGGTTCAATAATAATCGCCCAAAATATAAAATTTAGTTTAATTGTCAAGTTCCATAATGCTGGATTTTACCAACAAAACAGACCGAGGTTCCAAAAAAATTAATCTTTATTTCTGAAACCCCGGATTAAAAACCAGATATATAAACGCTCTATTAATATTCCGCCAACTCAGTGGCGGTCTCGACTATTTTATCTATCTGAGGCAGGCAGATTCGGTCGCCATCTTCGCCGTAAGCAACACGACAATCCTGAGCATGGATTATCCTTATTGGGGCATCGAGATGATCAAAAAGATGTTCCGCGATATAGCCGGATAAAGTCGGCCCGACACCGCCGTGGAAGCGGTCCTCGGAGACAATTAGCACTTTCGAACATTCTTTGACCGAATCGGCGATTGTTTCCCGGTCAAAAGGTTTGATCGAGCGCAAATCAATAACGCGGGCATTAATACCTTTCTCGGCAAGCAGGTCCATCGCTTTTAAACACATCGGGAAGTTAATGCCGTAGGAAATAATCAAAACATCTTTGGCTTCTTCGTTGTAAACTTTGGCGCTGCCGAACGGGATTAATTCATCGATGGGCAAATATTTGGTCATAATATCGTGTCCCTCCCAGTCGCGACGGTTGTACAGTGCGACCGCCTCGCAGAACATAACCGGATCACCGCACACAAAAGCAGTGCGAAGCAGGCCTGAGGCATCGGCGGCATTGGTCGGGAGCATCAGATGAATCCCCGGGATATTGA
>CAZJLX010000289.1:0-3984 GCA_964546545.1 uncultured Ignavibacteriaceae bacterium
TTAAAACCGTTTAAAATTCGGTGTAATTGATCATTTGTGATAGACACCAATTCCGCTTCGCTTTGAATACACTGACGCAATGATATCACGCCCTTTTTCCAATTAGAGACTATTTCATTATTGCGATTGCCGGTAAACTTTTTGAAAAGCCAATGACTGACCTCTTTTTTAACGAAAGTACCGTCAAAATCGCAGAAGATAATCGGTTGCAGCTTATTATTCATTGATACATGACTCAATTCGGCTGTTTTTCCATCAGTATCTTTTCGGCAAAGATAATATCGGACCGATAGGGTACGATCGCATCGCGGTATGTCACAGCCGCACCGGCTTCGGCTTCCAGCGCCAAATGGTACAACCGCTGGCGAATATAATCGGCAAATAAATAAATTTGGTTATTATCATCCGCATCAGCCATCCGGCAGATTCTATTTATTGCCTGAAAGGTTTTATCGGAGTAATGACCGTAAACGATTTCATCACGAATCAATTGCGCCCAGACATTAATATCCGAAACATATTTAAAATCTTTTTCTTTGCTGTAGGCTATAAAATCCTCAAACCAGACTTCGTCCGGCCGGCTGAAAGGAGCGAAATCCAAAATAGTGCTTTTATTTTTAAGTGCAAAATCGCGTAATAAAAAGCTGCTTTCCAACTGTTTGATAAATGGCCGGTCGGATACAAATTTAAAATAAAAATCCGGGGCAATACCGATCGAGCTGTCGGGATCTTTCTCCGGATCATTTAAATAAATCCCGCCCTCGAAAAAATATCGAGCGATGGTCAGACGAACACCCGAACCATCGCTGAGATAATCATACTCCTGCACCAAACCTTTGCCGAAAGTCGTATCGCCGATCAATATCGCCCGGTTGGCATACTTTAACGATCCGGCAACAATCTCCGCCGCTGAGGCCGAGCCGCGATCGACCAGAATCGCCATCGGCAGATTATTTGTCAAATCACCTCCGGAACTGAAGTAACGCTGATCTTTCCATCGTGAACGCCCCTTAATCCCGACAATTAGCCGGCCACTATTTAAAAACATATCGGTCACTGTAACTGCCTGGGAGAGAAGCCCGCCCGGATTACCCTTTAAATCAAGCAGGATGGCAGCCGGTTTACTTTTGGCTTTTAAACAGAGTGAATCGAGGACATGGTACAAATCGTCAGCCAGTCCGGCCTCAAAATCGGTTATCCTGATATAGAGAATTTTGTTTTCGGTCAGTCCGGCGTAAGGTATATGAAGCAGTCTGATTTTTTCCCGGGTCAGTCTTAAATGAAGCCTGTCCGCAATATCTTTTCTTCTAATGACAATCCCGACTTCGGTACCCTCTTTACCGCGAAGCAAAAAGCTGGCCTTATAATTACTCATCCCGGCTAAGATGACCGAGTCGACCTCGATAATTATATCACCGCTGACCATCCCGGCTTTGCCGGCCGGCCCATTTTCCCTGACCGACATAATCTGTAAGCCGGAATCATGCGGTACGACGGTGATACCGAGACCGCTGTAGGCGCCGGAAAACTCCTCGGTCAAACGGTTCAGCATCTCCGGTTCGACATATCCGCAATAGCGATCAAGCTCGTCAAAAATCGCCTGACGCGCCTGATTTATCATTTTTTGGCTGTCATACTTTTCCGGATAAAGCAGGCTGACAAGATCAAGCGTCGAGATCAGGCGATATGAGTAATACAGGTTTTTATCCGACAGAACATAAGCCGAGAGCAGACCGATTGAGAGAACCAAAACGAAAAAAAAGAGCAGCGACCGGAGAAAATAGCCCCCGCCGCCTTTTGACTGGACCGGATTTATATTTTCAGTTTTCGATTGAGCCAAGATTTGACCTCTTCAAAAACCGTTTCGACAGCGGGAGACCCGTCGACGACTTTCACACGGCTCTTATTTTTACGAGCGATTTCCAGAAAACCGTCCCGTACTTTGGTGAAAAATATTTTTGATTCCGATTCCAGACGATCGGCGCTTTTATTATCCTTTTTGCGGCGGGCCAGTGAACTCCCGAAATTAAGATCAATCAATAATGTCAGATTCGGGATCATATCGCCGACCGCCAGCCGGTTCAATTTATTAATCAGATTAATATCAAGCCCTCGGCCATACCCCTGATAAGCGGTCGTCGAATCAAAAAATCGATCACACAGGACTATCTCACCCTTATTTATGGCTGGTTCGATTATCTGTTTGACCAGTTCGGCCCGGGCGGCGAGATAGAGCATCAACTCCGGAATATCACCGATAGTTAACTTTTTATCCAGCAGTATACTGCGAATCCGTTCGGAGAGCGGCGTCGAACCCGGTTCGCGAAGCATGAGAACCGTATATCCCCTGGCAATCAGGTACTTTTCGGTTTTCTTCAACTGGGTCGACTTGCCGCAGCCGTCGATTCCCTCAAACGTTATGAAATATCCGCTTTTTTTCATACAATTAAAAAGGCGAACCTTTTAAGTTCGCCTTTAAAATAGTCATTAATCAGATTGGCTGAAACAACTTTTTCAAGCCGTAACCAATTTCTTTTTCTCCGTGATCGTCTTTTTCCGAGTCGTTGTCTTTTTGGTCGTTTTCGCCTTGGACTTTAAGGTCAGTTTCCGTGTCGTTTTCTTTTGACCCTTCCAGCCATATTTCAGGATAAACTCTTCGGTTTTATTGCGCGCCTCGTCGTCGGTATACTGCACCGGCGGAGATTTTTTGAAATAAGCTGCAGGCGCTTCCAGCGCGCCGGACAGTCCGTTATCCAAACCGAGCTTGCAGCAGCGAACGGCATCGATGACCACCCCGGCCGAGTTCGGCGAATCCCAGACTTCCATTTTCATCTCGATATTAAGCGGAACATTACCGAAGGTGCGTCCCTCCATCCGAATATAGGCCCATTTGCGATCGGAAAGCCATTCGACGTAATCGGACGGCCCGATATGCACATTCCCTTTGCCGATATCATAATCAAGCTGACTGGTAACGGCGTTGGTTTTGGAGATTTTTTTCGATTCCAGTCGTTCCCGTTCGAGCATATTCAAAAAATCGGTATTACCGCCAACATTTAGCTGGCTGGTTCGCTCGAGACGCACGCCGCGCTCGCGGAAAAGACGAGTCAAAACGCGGTGCACGATAGTGGCGCCGACCTGGGATTTGATATCATCGCCGATAACCGGCAGGCCCTTTTCTTTAAAACGATTCTGCCAGTATTTTTCCCGCGCGATAAAAACCGGAATGCAGTTGACAAAGCCGCAGCCCGCTTCCAGAATCTGCTCGACATACCATTTGGTGGCCGTTTCCGAACCGACCGGCAGGTAGCTGACAACCACATCGGTTTTGGTATCCTTGAACAGCTTGACAATATCAACCGTGTCACCCGGCGCCTTTTCGATAATCTGTGAGAGATATTTCCCGAGACCGTCATGCGTCATCCCGCGCATAACCTTGATTCCACTTTTCGGAACACTACAGAATTTGTAGGTGTTGTTCGGTTTAGTAAAAATCGCTTCGCTGAGATCTTTGCCGACTTTGTTTTTATCGATATCGATGGCGGCGGAAAATTCAATATCCCGGACATGATATCCGCCCAAGTTAACATGCATCAGACCCGGGACGAACTCGTCATCTTTGGCCTTTTTATAAAATTCGACACCCTGGACAAACGATGAGGCGCAGTTGCCGACACCGATAATTCCGACACGAAGTTTTGGCATTTGTATGTCTCCCTTTTTAATTAACATCCGTTTCGCAACCGAATATAGATAAACGAGCAATCGAGTGCAAGAAAAAAGTTGACATGAATATATTAATCATGTATTATATATGACTATATAGTCATAATATGTAGTGTGATAGTATATGGATGAAAATATAATTATCAGACTGGAGCGCGATAAGATTGTCACCGCCACCTTCAGAAAACTGGCCCCTGAGAAAAAAGAACAGATATACCACGCGGCCTTGAATCTATTCAGCCGGAAAACTTTCGATCG
>CAZJLX010000290.1:0-3942 GCA_964546545.1 uncultured Ignavibacteriaceae bacterium
TACCCGGCTCGGTTAAGCATCAGGTCAGTTTGATTCGGGAAAACATGGTTTTTCTCTCGACCAGATTTCGCGTATTGGGATTAAAGGTTCTAATAACTCCAACTGATTATTTATTGATAAATGTCGCGCATCCATCTCGAGTGACTGCCTTTCTAAAAGTATACGGACTGAATGTTCTGGATCTGAGTCTATGTCACAATCAGATTAACCGAATTGCGCTGAAAGTCACCGATGACAGTTCCAGTCTTGATGCCGTCAAAGCTTTTTCTGAAATGCCGCTTCAATTTTACATGACACCAGAAGCCGGATCGAAATTGACCATACGGCGACATAAAGAATTATCAGCCGATTTGCAGGATAATCGTTCTCCTGAAATTAATAACAAATATCCCGAATTGACAAAAGTGACAATAACCGATATAGGATAAGGTCAGGCAAAATACTAGAAATGGGACAGAAATATCCAAAAAATACGTTAAAATCCTATTCCTCTCGATTAGAACTAAAGATTTTTATGGAATGGACGAATATAGCGGGAAAGGATTCTCAGATAGGGGCTAATTCATGAGAACTTCGATCGACATGGCCAATCCACGGGTAAGAAATATTCGCATTTTGCAGGATGATATTGAAGCCGATAAAGTCACCAAAAAAAGTCGGGGTGTTATTTATCGTCTCAGGCTTGAGTCAATTATATATCGCAGTCTGAAAATTATCGGAATCGGAGCAGTTTTGGCCGCGGTTTATAGATTTCCGGGATTTACAAATACCATATATCTGCCGGTTGCACTTGGTGTAATGGTTCTGTTACGAGCGCTGGCATCATTTGAAATTCCACATTTCAATTTGATGCCGATCAGAAAGAACCGTCGGAATATCAGGCGCTACCTGAAAGGCGAAATTATTTTTATTTTTTTGACGATTGCGGTCGTCTATTTTCTAAAGCTGGTTGCCGATCCGTTGTATCTCGGTCTGTTTTTAGCGATTAATTTTATCGTGCAGACAATATTATTCGCCGGCTGGCATAAATATAATCAGAATCATCGAGCCGGCGAGATTTCCGCGCAACTTCAGGCAAACAAAAATATTATTATCGTCGGAGCCGACAATCGAGGCAAACAGGCGGCTGATCTGATTTTAAAGTACCCTGATTTGAATATTAAAATTCTTGGTTTTGTCGATTACCACAAACAGAATCTCTGGCGTTATCGCGATATACCGTTGCTGGGACATCCCGATCAGATCGAAAATATAGTGGCCAATAATCAGGTCGATTATGTCATTATGGCGGTTAAACCGGAGGATTTCCTGCGGTCTCAGCAAATATTTAATGCCGTTGAGCGGATGGGAATAAATATCTGCCTCCTGCCGCAGATTTATGATATGGATATGGCTCGCTGTCGGGCGTCATCTATCAATGGACAGCCGGTCTTACTTTATCATACCAATCATGAAAACAGTCCCAGGCGGCTTTTTATCAAAGAAGCAATGGATCGGATTGGATCTCTGTTCGGATTAATAATATCGGCGCCGATTTTAATAATCGCCGCTATTGCCATTAAACTGGAAACAAAGGGTCCAATATTATTCAAACAGGAACGGTCGGGCAAAAACGGTCGGCGGTTTAAAATGCTTAAATTGCGCACGATGATCAACGACGCCGATGAGCAAAAAGATAAACTGGCCCACTTAAATGAGATGTCAGGTCCGGTTTTTAAAATTAAAAATGATCCGAGAGTGACAAAGGTGGGACGTATTTTAAGAAAATTATCAATCGATGAATTTCCTCAGTTTATAAATATTCTCAATGGTGACATGTCGTTGGTCGGTCCCCGTCCGCCACTTGAGAAAGAGGTGAAAAAATTTGAATCATGGCAACGCCGTAAACTATCGGTGAAACCGGGGGCAACCTGTCTCTGGCAAATTAACGGTCGCAATGCGGTTGATTTTGAACATTGGATGCAGCTGGATCTCGAATATATCGACAATTGGTCATTAAAAGAGGATACCAGAATTATCTTGAAGACTTTACCGGCTATATTAAAAGGTAATGGTGCTTCCTGAAAAGACTACGTAGTGACTTCATGTGGTGCCGGGTATTGAATAATATCCGGCATTTTTTATCCAGACGGAATCTGATTTAATTTCAAACAGTCTAATCCGGGAGTGGAACTTTCCTATCGAATAGCTGTTTGTACTCGTATTGTGGATATTAAAAGTCTATTATATATAGTGGGATTGACGCTGATAATTGGTCAACCGGCCGGATGTTCATCGGAGGTATCTGGAAAGGATAGTAATATGAATAGGGTCGCTGAAAATAAAAAAAGAGATAATATCTCCAATCATTTAAAAAACGAAAGTTCACCTTATTTACTTCAGCATGCCAATAATCCGGTCGATTGGTATCCCTGGTCGGATGAGGCATTAACCAGGGCGAAAAAAGAGGACAAACCGATATTTCTTTCGATTGGATATACAGCCTGTCACTGGTGCCATGTTATGGAACATGAGTCCTTTGAAAATGATGAGATCGCTAAAATTTTAAACGACAATTTTATTTCTATCAAGGTTGATCGCGAGGAGCGACCGGATCTGGATCAGATCTATATGGCGGCAACGATGGCTTTGACCGGCGGCGGCGGATGGCCGATGACGGTCATGTTAACGCCTGAGTTAAAACCTTTTTTTGCCGGAACATACTTTCCGCCCGAAGATCAATATGGTCGTCCCGGTTTTAAAAAGCTTATTACTGAAATAGCCCGCTTATGGAGGGTTGATCGGGCGAAAATCGAGGATTTCGCCCAGTCGTTTACGGAGCAGTTGAAAGATTCATATTTGACCGTCAATGATGCCGTTGTATTAAATGCTTCGGTTGTAATAGCAGCAGCCGAAGGATTAATGAGAAATTTCGATCGACAGAATGGCGGGTTTGGCGGATCGCCGAAATTTCCGCATCCGACCGAATTGTCGTTTTTAATGAAAGAATATACCGCTGACAAGAATGAGGAAATTTTAAGAGCGGTGGAGTTATCGCTTCAAAAAATGGCACAGGGCGGGATTTATGATCAACTGGGCGGCGGTTTTCACAGATATTCGACCGACGCGTCATGGCTGGTCCCACATTTTGAAAAAATGCTGTGTGATAACGGGCTTCTGGCGGTAACATACAGCGAAGCCTATCAACTGACGGGCAAAGAGTTTTACCGAATCGTGGTTCGGGAGACGCTTGATTTTATCCTCCGCGAGATGATATCGGCCGAGGGCGGTCTTTATTCCTCGCTTGACGCCGACAGTCAGGGTGAGGAAGGCAAATTTTATGTCTGGCGCAAAGATGAAATTGACCAACTGCTGGGCGACAGGTCAGACCTGTTCTGTAATTATTATAATGTTACGCCAGGGGGTAATTTTGAGGATGGCCGTAACATTTTAAATTTAAATATCCAATCCGAACTATATAAAAGTAAATCGGAACTGAAACCTGAAGATTTTGAAAAAGAGCTGTCTCAGATTAAAGAAAAGCTGCTGGCCGAACGGAGCAAACGCGTGCGACCCCTAACCGATGATAAAACATTGGTTTCATGGAATGGTCTGGCGATCTCCGGGCTGGCGCGGGGCTACCAAATTACATTTGATGATCGTTACCGTCAAGCCGCAATCAAGGCCGCCGAGTTCATTAAAGACAAGATGTATAAACAGAGTCGGCTGGCCCATTCTTACCGCGATGGTACGGCATCGCAGGGGCCGTTTCTTGAGGATTATGCCTATCTGATTGACGGCCTGATAAATCTTTATGAAATCAGCTTTGACTATGAGTGGATAAAATTCTGCGCCCAATTGGCTGACGGAGCTATGGAGTTATTCGCCGATGGTGATGCCAACCTGTACCTGTCACCATCCGATTTGACCGGCGGCAACGTCGCCGTTGTATGGGTAACTGCA
>CAZJLX010000291.1:0-1200 GCA_964546545.1 uncultured Ignavibacteriaceae bacterium
AATTATTTTACCGGTACCCGCGCCTCAGAGGCCCCCTCCGGCTATAGTTTTTCAGAGGCGGCCAACTATTCGATGATTCCTGATTCGAATATGTTAAACTTTAATGATTCTGTTGAATATAAAACCCGCCTGACCCCTTGGGTCGAGGATGGCGATGGCTGGCCCGATACATTGAGTAATGGTGACAGTATTAAACTTGACGGAATTTCTATACTATATTACGAGAATCATATGCCGCAGAATTTGGCCGCCCACTATATCAATCTGCGAAATATCGACTTTTTGGTTGATACGGTCGATTCCAACTTTGATTTGGCTATCAGAGGTGCAGCCGATTATGACTATGGTGCCGGGTGGAATTTGTCACTTATCCAGTTCCCCTCCGATGGATTCAGTCAGCCGGTTGTGACTTTATATCCAACCAGTGCGACTGCCTTTACTACAACCACCGACTATACCGTTTATGACCAAGTCGTTGCCATACCGACTCCGGTTTCTACTAATTATCATGCCTACTATTATAAACGCAGTGGTTTTGGTTATGCCCTTCGTTTTGATACACTGGGCTTGACCCCTCCCCAGGAGGTGGCTGAGACGCATGCCGTGCGACCTCCCTACCCAAATCCATTCGGTACGTCACCATCGGATCAGTTGATTACTTTTAAAACCGAAATATATTCTCAGCAAGGTTACGAAGTAACCATGGAAATTGATATCTTCAATGTCGCCGGCGAAAAGATACATGAAATAAATTCTCCGACCTTAACCATACCCGAAACCTTCGATAATGAATGGAAATCGGTAACGCAGGACTGGGATTTGACCAATATGGCCGGAGTACGTGTTGTCCCCGGAGTTTATATGGCCCTGTGCCGACTTATATTTGCTGACGGGACACCGGAAATTACCGAAAAATACAAAATTGCCGTTATTCGATGACGCCCGTGGTCTCGACCAATAATCGGCGCGCCGGGCCTATCAACCTGTATATAATTACCAGAATCGCATTATTTGCGGCTCTGGTATTTATTTTTTCTTATGCCGGTGCTTTTGTCTACAATGTCAATATATCTTTTTTCATTGTCTTTACGGCCGGACTTATCTGGGGTGCCGGTGCCGGAATAATTGTCGGTTTGGTCGGTTTCTTTTTGTATTCCAATTTTAATCCGATGGGTGCAGCTCCGTTGCCGCTTCTGATTT
>CAZJLX010000291.1:1210-3932 GCA_964546545.1 uncultured Ignavibacteriaceae bacterium
CTGGCCGAGGGGGGAAAAGGTATCTGTCACCGCCGAAGTCATAATTCACCGTTACAGATACCTGGCCGATGGGGGAAAAGGTGACCCTCTGCCGGATTCTGCCATATCCGAGTTCAGAGATATGGACGCCATCTTTCTCGGCGCTGTGGGGAACATTATTTTTTCGATTCATGAATCCACCGAAAAAAAATCTCCGCCTCTTTTTATTGCTTATTCTGGCCGGAATCCTTTGCGGTCTGTTTTATCATATCATCGTTGACATTATGGACGCCTGGCTGTATCAGCCATTCTGGCCGCGATTAATCGGCGGTTTACTATTTTCATTGATTACTATCATATCAAATGCTATTATATTTCCATTATTATATCCGGCGTTATGGTTTTTGTATCGAAGGGAAATCGGCACGGTATGAAGCGGTATATTATTTCTCTTACATTTCTTATGACATTCCTTTTTTTTACCGCCCGGGTAGCCAAAGGCGAATTTGACACGATACTCTCCGACACGACCAAAACGGAAATCGATTCAACAACCGTCCCCGATTCACTGATTTCTCCTGACGATATCCTGGAGGAACAAAAACAGCCCAAAAAATCGGTTTCATATTTTATATTCGACGACACAATCACAACCTGTCTTCTGAATCGACGGCTGGATAATTCTGAGGATGTATCCCGTTCGTATCATCGCGATGCCGCTGATCTAATCCGTTATGATCCGTCTGTTTTTCCGATTGAGTACCAAAGCAGTCCGTTCCGCAAAACGCTCTCCCCGTATGCGCTTCCCGGCCGGCGGCTGAATGTGGTTTTTGACAAACGTGCTTTGCACCCGTTTGAGCAGTTGATCGAGCCGGATAATAAAATCGACTTTAATGATATTCCGACCGCGCCGGTTGAAGAGGCTTATCATATCAGCGGACCGCTGGGGATGGTTTTCGGCGGCGATAACGCGGCTTCATCAATGATACTGAAACCGAAGATGCCGGACAGCGCCGGGCCAAAATCAAAACTGGTCGTTGACAAAGGCTCTTTCGGTTATGCCTACACCAAAGCGCTTTTTGTAAATCGCTACTCCGGCGGACAGGAATTATACCTCGCGGCCGGGTACCGCAAGGCGGTAGGCGCCTATGCCAATCGTGATGATGATGCCTATCATCACTGGGGCGAGTATATCCATCCGATAAGAAACAACATCCGCCTGAAACTTGGCGGGCGGCTGTATCGCCGCACCGGCACCTATATCGTCCGTCCCTATATTTCAAATTTTTATCTCGGAAGATCGCGGCGCGACCGCGATCTGCATGCGGGACTGGAGATAGCGCATGATGACAATTCGAGCTCATTTCTGGAATATCGCCACCAGCGATCGGAGGCAAATCTGAAAAGAAGCAATGTCTTATACTATCATAATTTTGATGTTTTCGATAATTCGGTGACGATAACACATAACCGGAAACTGGCCGGTAATCCTTTAAGGATAAAAAGTTCCGTATCTTTCGAACGCTTCACCGAAGCCGGGATCGAGCAAAATCGGAAGCGGGCTTTCGGCGAAATGACATATTTCATCGGTGACAGCGGTAAATCTCTGCTGAATTACATAAAATTGGAGAAGGTTGTCGGATTCAGTCCGGCTCCCTCGGCAGCAGTTATCTTTACCCAATCGCAAAAGATTTATTATCTGACCGCTTCGATCGGTTATAGTACAATATTTCCGTCGCTGACACAATTGTATATGGCGCCGAGACAGACTCAGATACTCTCCCTCACCGGCCCGGATTATTATGAATCGGGCAATTTGGCGCTGGTCCCGGAAAAGCAGTTAATCGGCAATATTTCATTCGGCCTGGGTAAGATCGGCTCGGACCTGCTCCTTTCCGCGACCGGAGGCAAAATATTCGACGGCATCGACTGGATAAAGCAAAATAAACTCGGATTGACGCTGGGGGAATTTGTCGCCGGAAATTATGATATCGAATTCGCCTCGTTCACCGCCCGCCAGAAAATCTCCTGGCGCGATAAACTGTACCTTTCGGGCGGCGGCTCGTACTATCACGTCATGATCGACGGCAGTGAAGATATTCCTTATTCTCCCGATTACCGTCTTTTCGCCAATCTGGAACTGCATCATTATATAAAAAAATATAACCTTCATATCAACGGCTATGCGGAGGCATCATACACTGATCCGTACTATGGCAATCTGGGCCGGAAGCTTGGCAACAAGGTCAGTCTGAATGGGCGCTGGTCATTTCGGATCAAACGGTTCACTTTCTTTTATGTTTATCAGAATATCCCGGCTTATGTCTATCAACAACGGGAAGATTACTCGATCCCCGGCCGGTATATCTACTACGGCGTCACCTGGGAGTTCTTAGAGTGACGTCATCACTTTTTACGCTTCGGCAGGCAGGAAGCCTGTTCTTGCCTTCGGTCTGCCCATATCAACAATCGTGATAGACTATAAAAATAAACATGCTCCCTGCATGTCATTCCTGCGGAGGCAGGAATCCACGTAACGCATATCGCATCATTCGGTTACAGCAAATTGGGTTCGTTTCGCATATTTTAACATCTTTTTTTTATTTCCGCTCTTATTTCTTTTTTAACGCCCGGTTGATTTAAGGACATTTTGTTTTTTGGAAGCAATCATCTCTTTACCCCATCTTTTTAATAAAGGGCGATATGTTATATCAACATTGAGTTGCTGGGGAAAATGTTAAAA
>CAZJLX010000292.1:0-3928 GCA_964546545.1 uncultured Ignavibacteriaceae bacterium
CCGACCAGCCACTGTTACCAGAAAGGAGATCTCATGCCGGTCTACGGTGAGCAGGGCAAGGGTGCAGACGATGTTTTATCGTTTAAGGTGGACGGCGTGAGCAGTTCCACGGCTGCCGCCGAATTGAAAGATATCCGGGTCGTTCCCGATCCGTATATCGGACGATCCTCCAAAAACGGATTGAACTTTGAACCAAATAAGTATCTGCATGAACTTGAATTCACCAATCTACCGGATAAATGTACGTTGCGCATATATACCCTTGGCGGTGATCTGGTGCGAAGCATAGATCATTATGCAGGCGGGCCTTACAGCCAGGGTGGAACCGTCAAATGGGATATGCTTACCGAAGACGGTCTGGGTATCGTTTCGGGCATCTATTTTTATCATGTGGAATCACAATACGGTAACCGTGTCGGACGCTTTGCGGTGATAAAGTAGGAGAAAGCCATGAATAGAAAATATGTTTTAATTGTATTGTCAGTCGTTTTATTAAGCGGCTCTCTGTTCGCCGGCGATTTCTCCAAAACCGGAACCGCTGGTGCGCAATTTCTTAAAATCGGTGTTGGGGCCAGATATACGGCGCTGGGTGAAGCCAGCGTGGCCACCAGCGACGATATTTATTCCATGTACTGGAATCCGGCCGGTCTGACCTATGTCGAAAAAAGTCAGGCGGCTTTCACCTATGTAAACTATGTAACCGATGTTAATCTCAACTATGTCGCCTTCGCGCATCGTTTTGAGGGCATCGGCGTATTCGGAGCCTCGGCCACTGTTCTGAGTATGAATGATCAGGAGATTACTACGATTGAAGAGCCGGAAGGTACCGGCGAGATGTACTCTGCCTCATCGTATGCTTTCCAGGTCAGTTTTGCCCGCCAGATGACATCCCAGTTTTCTTTCGGGATCAGTTGCAAATATCTCGGTGAACAGATATACAATGAAAAGGCCAATGGTATCGGCTTTGATTTTGGCACAATGTTGTATACCGGTTACCGATCATTGCGGCTGGGGATGTCTATCTCAAATATGGGTCAGGAAATGAAATTCGACGGTCCGGATCTTGATATCGGATATACGCCCGAATCCGAGCTGGAAGCGGAGAGTGGCAACCAGGATGCTTACAACGGTCGTTTTGAAGTCAATCCCTATGACCTGCCGCTGACTTTCCGGGTCGGTCTGGCTTATGATTGGGATTTCACTTCCGATTATCGAATGACTTTTTCGGTCGAGGCCAAGCATCCCAATGATAACCTTGAGCAGGGTTCATTTGGATTGGAACTTGACTGGAAAGGCCTGTATTTCCTGCGTGCCGGATATAAGCTGAATTATGAAGAGGAAGGATTGGGGTTGGGTGGGGGTTTGCAAACCAGATTATCCGATGAAACCAACCTGTTCATCGATTATGCCTGGGTTGATTTCGGTCGCTTTGATTCGGTTCACAGATTTTCCGCAGGACTCGCTTTTTAATCGATATTGATTCATTAAAGGCTCACTTTCGGGTGAGCCTTTTTTTTTAGATTATAGACTTTCCGCCGGCTATGATGTATATTTAAAAAGAAGATTGATATTCTTAACGGAGTAGCTTTGATGAAATCCAAACGCCATATTTTATTGATTTTTATTTTGATGATGGCCGCCATAAGTATCACGGCCGGAATATGTCAGGCTCTGACGCCTGAACAAAAATCGAGGGAATTAGTACTTTATTATTTTGATATGCTTCTGTCAAAAAATTATGAAACTGCCAATGGATTGTGGGAACCGTCATCATATGCCCGGGCCACTCGTCTCGGAATAAAATATGAAGATATTCCGGTTAAGATTGACTGTAATTCACCGGCCGTTTATGATTTTGAGCAAGGGAAAGAATTTATCCGCCAGGGCGTGGTTTCAAGTTCAAAACTCGAGGATGATGTTTTTCGCTGGATGTTTCGGGTCAAGCGAGATAATGAAACAATAAATCATTTTTATTACACGGTAAAAATCGGTGATTATTTTTGGCTGATTACTCCGCAGGATTATTATTCACGTGATTGGCTGCTGATCGAATCGAAATATTTCCGTTTTTATATTAATCCTTTAAAGGAAAATTTATTTAACGAGATAATGTTGCAAAGTCTGGATGAATTTGTCGAAGATATTGCGGAAAAACTTAATTTATCTTCGGAAGGACTTGATTTCCTCGCCGAGCGGAAAATCGATTATTATTTCTGTCAAAGCCCGTCCGAAGTAACAAAGTTATCATATAAAAACTCGACCGGTGTTTACGATCCGGCAACCGATGCTGTCGTTTCGTCGGTAATGCCCGATTATTTCGAGATAGCACGTTTGCTGATAAATTATCGCTTTAGAAGGCTGCCCCTATTTTCTCTGCCTGTTATTAATCATGGTCTGGCCGCGTCACTGGCGGGGCGCTGGCAGAGGTCTCCCGAAGTTGTTTTTAATTTTGGCGCCTATATTCTCAGATATGATATTATCACGCTCGATTCGATTTTGAGCTCATATGCTTATACCAATCAATCGGGGGGTGATATTGTCTATCCGGTCAGCGCCCTTTTCGGCAGTTTTTTGTATTCGCATCTGGACCAGAAGTTGTTTGACTCTCTTTATCTGGCGCTGTCGGGCGATTATACAAAAATCTCTGCGCTGGATTATGAAGGGATAAAATCGATAATTTGTTCGACTCTGAACCGCGATTGGGAAAGTCTTAAATCTGAGTTTTTACAGTTTTCCTCAGATTATGAAAAATCGGGCGGAACCATACGAGCCGGTATAAACGGTTCCGGTAATGAAATAATATCCGATAGCGGTTTGAAAATCAGTCTCGATGATAATAATCTTCGGGTCGAGTACAAACCGGAAAATGATACGCTGCCGAGTTGTACTTTCCTTTTTGGCCGAACCGAAGCCCTGAACGGGAAAACATCGCTACTTTTCAAAGAGCAGTTCCGCGGCCCAATTTCGCATGACAATTTCCGTTATGGCATAAGAATGGATAAAAATGAAATCGGTTTGTATGATTATGCGACCAACCGGATTATGGCCAAATTTGTCGATCGGCCCGACATAAAATCAGACTATTACGATTCTGATAAAAATCGCCTGGCGGCAAGTATAAATTTGAAAGTATTTAATAAGATTCTACCGGATAAAAAAGACTATAAAGTTATCAGGTGACTATTCGACGGCGCTGCTGTCGCCGGTTTTTGATATAATATTATCCATCCGGCGCCGGATAATTGCTTTTTCAGGAAAGTCGGTCGGTGAGTCAATAAATTTTTCGTAGTTCTTTAGCGCTTTTTGATACTGCTGTTTTTGTTCGGCCGCCAGTCCGTTGTACATATAGGCGTAAGGCTCTTCCGGATTTAAAGCAATAATAACCTGAATAGTGCTGTCAAGGCTGTTTAATTTGCCTATCCGAAAATAATATCCGGCCAAATCGACCAAAGCCAAAATGTCTTTCGGATCAATATTGATCGCCTGCCGAATCGCTTTAATACAATTTGTTTCGCGGCCGGTTTCGCGATATAATTCTGAAAGATAATGATACATCTCGGGATTGTACTTATCCAACCTGACGGCCATTATTAGTTCATCCTCGGCATCTTTGTAGCGTTTGTAGTGCTTTAAGAGATTGCCTTTTTGCATCCGATAGTCGGCCCGGTAAGGGAATCTATCGACCAGCCGCAGGGAATAGTCAAAAGCTTCATCGACCCGTCCGTTGGCATACAGATCGACTATAATCTGCGATTCCAAGGCCCCCGGGGCTTTGGCTTTGATGGCTTTTTCCTGACGAGCGGCCTGCTCGAACTGCTTTGAGACGACATAATAATCCCGAAACGAATAGAACCCGGATTCGATTTTGGTTTCATTTTTCTCCAGATAGTTATCAAGATAGCGCATCGCCAATACTGGTGACAGATGG
>CAZJLX010000293.1:0-3900 GCA_964546545.1 uncultured Ignavibacteriaceae bacterium
TGTTCGGCTCGATGGCTTTCAAGTCGACCGAAACCGATAGTACTATCGCCGGCTCGGCCGGAGAGGCGCGCTGGGTTTATGCTGTCAGCAAACTGGCCGGGGAACATCTGGCCAAAGCGTATCATTCTCAGCACCGTCTGCCGGCGGTAACGGTCCGCCCGTTTAATATTTACGGTCCGGGGCAAACCGGCGAGGGAGCAATTCAAATTTTTATCAAACGAGCCTTGAAAAACGAAGAGATACATATTGACGGTGACGGCAACCAGATCCGCGCCTGGTGCTTTGTCGATGATTTCATCGATTGTTTAATGCTCTGTCTCGAAGATAAAAAGGCCATCGGCGAGAGTTTTAATATCGGAAATTCTCGAACTGTTATGACCATCCTCGGTCTGGCGCAGACAATCTGCAGGGTCCTGAATTCCACATCAAAGATAATTCATGATCCACCGCTTTCGGCCGATGTCGAACTGCGTATTCCAAGTGTTGAAAAAGCATACAAGGTGCTTGGTTTTAAGGCTCGGATTGATCTTGAAGAAGGTATTCAAAAAACGGCCGAATGGTTTTTCGAAAAAGAATTGGTTCTTGGCTGAATTTAAAAAATGATTACAATATTTGATATGGCATTTAATGCTATTAGTAAAATTGACAGGGTAAATACGAAGAAAATATTTATGTCAGAAATTTGTGGAATGAGTATTTATATTTTTAAAGAGTTTTTCCAATGCCATTGATAGAGAAAAATATGTCAGGAATATTTTCCGGGTTATCTTTACTTGATTCGGATCAACATGACGAAATGATGGATACTATTCGTAACTTTCTGCCTTCATATCGATATGATCAATATCGCTTTTATCCCGCCAGAAAAGACGATGCCTGGGAAGAATATTTTCTGGAGCGACTGTATCAATTATTCAAAAATCCTGAATGGTGGTTTTTCTATAGAACATTAAAGAATGTTCCATATCTGCTCGGATGTCGAATTTCAAAATGGGATTCTGACCATTTTGGCTTTAAAATGGCTTCCCTGCATTTATTAATAAGTGGTGAAACGATTGAATCGGAAGAAATTCTTTCGGCTTTAATTGAAGATTGTCTTAAAAAACTCCATGATGGCGGCGTCAAATTTATTTCAACGCGCATTAACGGAGATAATATACCGGCTTTGCACGCCTTTGAGTCGCATGGATTCAGATATTATGAAAACGCGATATGGCCCGTAGCGTCTTGTGACAATATAACTTTTCAAAATAATTATGATATCAGGCTTATTGCAAAAAACGAGTTGGAACAGGTAAAAGATATTGCCGCAAAAAATACATTTCAGAGAAGCCATTATCATAGTGACAAAAAATTCGATATGCAAAAAGTAAACCTAATGCATGAAAAATGGGTGCAAACAGCATGGGAAAATGATGACCCGATTGCGGTAATTGAGTCGGACAATAAAATAAGAGGCTATTTTATATTTAAATATGATCATTTACTCTCGGAAAAAATGAATTACAAATATACCCGAATGAAAAGCCTTGTGCTTGATAATAACTTTCGGGGCAAAGGACTGGGTAAAAAACTTTTTGCCGGCACTATGTCGTTAATGAAACGGGCGGGGGTCGAGTATATTGATTCGGGATATTCCAGCAAAAATCATATTTCGGCGAAATTGCATGCAAGACACTCATTTTCTTCCGTTTATGAAGAAGTTACTTTTCATTTATGGCTTTAATTTTACAGATTTTAAGTATATGAAGATCAAAAATCAAAAAATAGTCATAATCGATTATGGGATGGGTAATCTCGGTTCTATTAAAAATATGCTGAAACATCTGGATATTCCATCTATCATCAGTTCCGAACTTTCTGATATCGAGTCGGCCAATAAACTCATTCTTCCGGGTGTCGGCGCCTTTGATAACGGTATGAAAAATATCACGGAGATGGGTTTGACAGAAGTTTTAAATAATATGGTCAACGAAGAGAAAATCCCGATTTTGGGAATATGCCTGGGAATGCAGTTGTTTGCCCGGAAATCCGAAGAGGGCATACTTCCCGGTTTGGGATGGATTGATGCTGAGATCAGAAAATTTAGATTTAATGGCGACAATAGAAATTTAAAAGTGCCGCACATGGGCTGGAATCTGGCGAAAACGATAAAAAAAAGCAGGCTGTTCGACGATATGTACGATGATCCCCGCTTTTATTTCGTCCATTCATATTATTTTGTCTATATGGATGATTCGGATTTGTTATGTCAAACCCATCATGGTCACAATTTCGCATCGGCCGTAGAAAAAAATAATATATACGGCGTGCAGTTTCACCCGGAAAAAAGCCATAAATTTGGCATGAAACTTCTGGAAAATTTCGCCGGATTAGATTGAAATGCTAAGAACCCGCGTAATACCATGTCTGTTGGTCGAAGACGGTCGGCTGGTCAAGACGGTGCAATTTAAAAAACCGGCTTATATCGGCGACCCGATCAATGCCATAAAAATATATAATGACAAGGAAGTCGATGAATTAATCGTTGTCGATATCACCGCAACGATCGAAAATCGTCCGCCTAATTTCGAACTTGTTTCCGAAATCGTCGATGAATGTTTTATGCCGCTTTGCTACGGCGGAGGTATCAGAAAATTAGACGATATCAAAAGACTGTACAGTCTTGGGATCGAAAAAGTGGCCATTAACAGCTATGCTGCCGAAAATCCGGAGTTTATAACTCATGCCGCCGAACTGTTTGGTTCTCAGAGTGTGGTGGTCTCGATTGATGCCAAAAAGAACCTGTTCTCGAAATATATTGTCCATACGCTCGGCGGAAGAAAATCGACAAAAATGAATGTCGTCGATTATGCCATCAAGATGGAGCTGTTGGGGGCGGGAGAGATTCTTTTAAATTCAATTGACCGCGACGGCACTTGGGCTGGCTATGATATCGATCTTATAAAAAGTGTTTCCAATGCTGTGTCAATTCCGGTGATCGCCTGTGGCGGCGCCGGTAAAGTTGAACATTTTGGAAAGGCGGTCAAAGAGGGCGGGGCCTCGGCCGTGGCCGCCGGAAGTATGGTCGTCTATCAGGGCAAGGATTTGGGCGTCCTGATTAATTTCCCAATGCCGAAAGAACTTCAGAAAAGCATGTTATACTGATGTATGTAAATTATCATGCGAAGACACACAACGGGCAGGCGGAGATATAATGAACCTGAATACATTTATATTATATCGATTAATCTATTGAAACCTATTATATTTTCATATAAGTTGTTAAACCCAGAAGGATCTGATATATGATCTGCTCGCGCTGTATTTATGATGATAAAATTCCATATATAACTTTTGACACACAGGGCGTCTGTAACTACTGTCAGCAATATGATCAATTAATCGAAGAATACCCTGTCGGCGCTAAAGGATGGGAGAAACTTCAAAAAATTGCCGAAAAAATAAAAATTGCCGGGCGTAATAAAAAATATGATGTTGTCATTGGAGTCAGCGGTGGAACCGATTCATCGTATATGTGCTATCTTGCCAAAGAAAAGCTGGGATTGCGACCTTTGGCGGCTCATTTTGACAACACCTGGAATTCCAAAATAGCGGTTGAAAATATTCGCAATGTTCTGGACAAATTGAAAATCGATCTCTTTACTCATGTCGTTGACAACCGCGAATACTGCGATATTTTTAAATCATTTCTTAAGGCTTCGGTTCCGGAAAGCGATACCGCCTCAGATATAGGTCTGGCGACAACTCATTACCTGGCCGCCAGAAAATACGGCATCAAATATATTTTTGAGGGACATTCATTCCGGACCGAGGGTATCTCGCCGCACGGCTGGGTCTATATGGATGCCAAATATATCAAGACGGTTCAGGAGACGTTTGGCAAACGAAAACTGGAAA
>CAZJLX010000294.1:0-3897 GCA_964546545.1 uncultured Ignavibacteriaceae bacterium
CCCGCCCCAGATTGTAATCCCGCAGAGTGAATCATATACCGGGGGACCGATGACAATCGGTTCGTGGACGCCGGAATCAAAGTCGGTCGAGCGGACAAACATCATAATATTCGGGCTGTCGTTATTATTGAACCGCGCCCAGGCCATATAGATATTGCCGTCATAGGGTCCTCCGGTTCGATCAATGGTAGTGAATTGTTTGTCCTCAAAATATATATAGGTATGGTATTCGACTTTATGCATCGTCGGCCAGGTCGAACCTTTGTCGGTTGATCGAAGCATCGTGATAGCCGAGTTTTCGATCGGGCCGCCGGAGCGGTAATCCAGCATACTCAGATAAAAATTACCGAAACGATCGACGTCCATCGTCGGGTCGGACTGACGGTCATAATAATTGATCCTGACCAATGAATCTGTCCAGTTGTTACCGCCGTCGGTCGAACGACCGAGTCCAATCTGACGATATCCGAGCCGAAAATCTCGCCAGTCAGCGATAACGACACTGCTGTCGGTAGGGCAGACCCAGATCATTTCTTCATTTTGAAGCTGTGAAGAGGGACTGGAAATCTGGTAATTAGCAGGGATTGGATAATCAGCCGATACTATGCCGGCCATAATCAACAGGCAGAAAATGCATAAACCGATAGCAGATTTGTTCATTACAACACCTCATAATTGGCTTGTTTTGGCGGCGGGCTGCGAAGGTCAAAATTGTGGTCTACTCAAACAATCGGTCAGTAATTAGTTACGAGCCAAAACCTTTACAGGTTTCAACTATCCTAAAGATAACCGAAAATCAAAATTGGTCAAGGTCATTTTGGAGGATTGCGTTTTTGAGGTTACTGCAGTATATCTAATAAAATATCGACATGACATATAGCGTTTTGTAATCGGTTGTATCATAACAATATGGAGGGAATTAATAAAGTGTGACATGATAAGGGAAGGGGGTGATATTGAAAATAATTCGGCCAAAGTGTTTGGAAAACCTATAGCAACTCTGGGCGGTTTTCGCTTTCGTCTGCGATCGGCAGGCCGCGCTGTTGACGAAGGTTGTCCAGTTTGTCCAGCGGCTTTTCAAGTTGACGCCGTCTGGTTTCGGTCAGGGTATCGAATTCTCTTTTGGCCGAATTTAGCTTGCTGCCGAGGTCATCCATTTTACTGATAAACAGCTCCCACTGCTTTTTGAAATTACCGAGATGAGTCAGCATCTCGTTTGAGGTCTGCTCAAGGCTGAAATTATCAACTGCCTGACGAATTACCGCCAGCACCGCAAAAAGTGTCAGGGGTGAACAGGCTACGACCTTGTTTTTTATACCGTCATCGAAAATTGAATTGTCCTGCTGCTGTATAAAAGAAAAAACCGACTCATTCGGAATGAACATAATCACACAATCCACCGTATTCTGTTCCGGATTGATATAGTCACGGGTTGTGACTTCTTTCATCCTGCCCCTTACATCTTTTAAGAAGGCTTTCAGATAAGTCTGCTTTTCGATTTCCGATTCGGTTTCGACGAATTTTTTGTAATTATCCCACGGGAATTTGACATCCATATTTAATTTCAAATTTCGCGGAAGGAAAAAGGTGAAATCCGGTTTGGAGCCGCTTTCGATAGTTTGTTGTTTAGTATAGTTTATTTGTTCTATAAAACCGGCAAAACTCAGGATATCTTCGGCCATCCGTTCGCCCCATCGCCCTCTGGCATGAGAGCTTGATAAAACCTCACGCAACGAATCTGTCGTTTCTCTCAGGGCTGTTGTTTGCTCTCCCGCCGCCTTAAGCTGCGTTGAAAGTTGCCCGAACTTTTCAACCCGATCTTTCTCCAACTCACGCGCCGTATTGGAAACTTTCTCCAACTCCTCGCTGATTTTCCCCAACTGCTGGTCAATTAGGCCTTTTTTTGAGTCGAGCTCTTTAATATTTACCTGTCGTTCCGTTTCCAGTTTTTCTTTGGCCAGTTTCAAAAATTCCTCGGTCGACCTGGCTAATGCTTCACGCGAAAGTTCACCAAAACTGGATTTGGCCGATTCGAGCACTCTTTCTATATTGGCCGTTCGCAAAGCTTCATTTTCCAAGTAAAGCTCCTGCGCCATCTCGCGACCCGATTGACCCTGTTTCTTTCTAATGTATAAACCAATTATCATGCCCAAAATAAGGCCGATAATCAGGCCGCCCGATATATAAATCCATTCCATATTTCCCTCAATTAATTCGGGCTATTCAACCTTTGGCGGCTGATTAACTTTCATTCCTAGTTGATTAAATAGAAACAATTGCTCATCGGCCAGATCATCGACATATTTGCTGATCGGCTTACCGCCCGAATGTCCCGCCTTGTCATCGTATAAAAGCAGGATCGGGCGATCCGAACCGGTCGAGGCCTGCATCAGTGCCGTCATCTTACGCGCATGCATCGGATCGACGCGAGTATCGCCGTCGCCGGTAATAAACATTACGGCCGGATATTTTTCGCCTTTTGTTACATGCTGATACGGTGAATAAGCATAAATATAATCAAAATCGGACGAGGAATCGGCGCAACCATATTCGGAAATCCAGTACGGTCCCATCAGGAATTTATGATAACGAAGCATATCCAGCAGCGGATAAGTGCATACCACTGCGCCAAACAGCTCCGGTCGCTGAGTCATGGCGGCTCCGACCAACAGCCCGCCATTACTTCCACCGCGAATCGCCAGTTTGGATGGATTCGTATACTTATTTTTTATCAGCCATTCGGCCGCTGCATAAAAATCATCAAATGAATTCTGCTTTTTCTCAAACATTGCCGCTCGGTGCCATTCCTCGCCAAATTCACCGCCTCCCCGAATATTCGGCAGAGCATAAACACCGCCGTTCTCCACCCAATTGACCGCCATTGAACTGAAATAAGGTGACTGAATCGAGCGAAATCCGCCGTACGATGTTAACAGCGTCGGATTATTTCCATCCAGTTTGATATCTTTTAAATGAACCAAAAACATCGGTACCTTGGTACCGTCTTTGGATTCGAACCAGATCTGGCTGACGTCGAACTTATCAGTATCAACCGGAACTTTATCCTGATGCCAGATTTTCGGCGTGCCGCCCGCGACCCGGTATTGATATATCGTTGTTGGAATATGGAATGAGGTATAAGAGAAAAAGGCATATTCACTGTCCCAGCGCCCGCTCATACCGCTGATCGAACCAATCGATGGAAATGAAATCGAACCGGCTCCGTTTCCATTAGTATCATAAACGATGACCTTGGATTTCACATTTTCAAGAAAGTTGACAAACAGCTTACCACCCACCGCTGAAAAGCCTTTAATGACCGCTTTACTTTCCGGAATCAATTCTTTCCAGTTTTTGGGTGAGGGACGCGACATATTACCTTTCATAATTTTCCAGTTGGGCGCGTTCCAATTGGTATTGATGAACATATCGTCGCCGGCCAATTGTACTTCAAAAACGGCGTCGATATCATTGACCAGAGTTTTGATTTTACTCGTTTTGGTTAGATCTTTATAATAAATTTCGGTTTTTTCGGCCGATGATCCCTTATAGACATATATCAAAAGATACTTTCCGTCCTCGGATATTTCGGATGAAATAATATACTCCGGGCCGTAACCTCGACCGAATATCTCCACATCTTTTTCGATCGGCGTTCCCATTTTATGATATTTGATTAAACAGCCGTTTTCGACCCGATATGAGTAGAAAAAGCCGGCATTATTGGCCATAATAGAAACAGAGAAATAGTCGGTACGGGGGAGGGAGTCGGGATATTCCTCACTGGTATCGACATTCATCAACTTGATTTTTGTTTCGTCCTCGCCTCCCTCACGAATAGAGTATATTAAAATAGTTCCGTCTTTGGATACATCTATAAGTCCGACCGAAGTCGTC
>CAZJLX010000295.1:0-2322 GCA_964546545.1 uncultured Ignavibacteriaceae bacterium
ATTGATTCTGGAGGTATAATTAATCCGGCCAGAAGTCCTACAGGGCAACTGGCCAGACGAAAAATGAAAGAGATATGAGTGTTCCGCATTGCGCGGATATGTGGCCTTAATATAATATATTTTTATACATTGTCAAGATAAAAAGACCCCGACGATATGCCGCCGGGGTCTATCGGATGAGAGGATACATGAAGCCCTGACATACTGCCAGGTTTTTATTTTCCCATTATTCTATTCAGTCGTGAATCAATGTTAATCGGCAACATAGCTATTTGGCCGCAATCATAATCCCATATATATCCGACCGCCGCTCGCTTTTGCCATGAAAACCCCTTTATGTTCATCCACTCATAAGGTGGTGATATGGTTGGTAAATATTGAACCGATACCCCTTGCTTTTCAAGGGTTATTGTCCCGACCCGATGTTCGTGTCCCAAATGCCATTCCCTGTATTTTGTCCTTGCCCATGATTCAGGACATTCATTTGCCATCAGACCGGCTAACTGCTCCTTATTGATAGACTTACCATGTTCAAAACCTATCAGATTTACGCCAAATTCGTGAAATTTATACGGGGAACAATCGGCGTGGACAGTCACGTTCTTATCGTTACGATAATAAGCGGCCATAATACGACCCAAAAGGAACGATGTTGCCCTGTCGTGGTTCCCCGGAATTGAGTAATAAACAACATCAGCCAATTTCTTTGCCTTCTCAATCATACCCACAACCATTCGTTCGGCTCCGGTAATTGTTTGGTAATAGGATTCTGATTCAGGCTGTTGTGTGCCTTTGGTGGTTGTCTGCCATAAATTGTCAGAATGGAATAGATCGTTACCCACTGGCATAATTACTTGTTCAAATGGCTGATAATACTTACAGACATCAATAAGCTCATCCATTACCTCCATGACCATATTGGCACACAATTCAGGCGACCATGTAACCTTGCCCTTAGAACTGAAGAATCTGCCCCCAAAATGTAAGTCAGGCAAAGCAATCTCTATTATCCGGCGATGTTTGACCTTCTTTGGCTTATGTCTCTTGATTTTAGGGACTATCGGTGATTTATCCTCAATATCTTTCAGAAGGGCTGTAATTGCATCTTCTACCTTGACAGGAACAATGCGCTTTAAAAATATCTTTATTTGATTGTTCTGCGCCCTGAATGGCTCCTCATTGCCATCCTTTTTGATTTTCATCGTTACGTCATAGCCATTGACCACGATACGTTCGATACTCCAAATCCGTAAATCGACACCGGCCTTCTTGACGGCATCCATAACATTACGGATACGAGAATCATTTAATTCCAGAACCCAAGTGTCTCTTTGGGATGTTTCTCGCCATGAAGGATGTTCTTTTTGATAGTTTCTGATACGTTTACGAACAGCATCGTCCTGCATACCGCACATTAACGCTATGTCATGGTAGGTCTTTCCCTCTTTCTCTTTCAACCGAACCATTTCTTCTGTATCCACTTATCCTCACTTTTTTTTGGGGACTAATTCAACACACTGTTTAATGCAGACAACCGCGACCCCAAGATATTCACTATGATTATCAACGCTTGATGCCTCATTTTCACTTGCTTCTCTTTCTATATATAAAACAATCCTTTCTTTATCTATATCAGCAATTTGACCATAACTAATAAAAGATGCCAACGTGACATCTTTAGGAGAAATATTGCATCGAGGTATAGAAATACCGCTGTCCAGCCACTCTAACTTAACAATCGCGCCAATCTTAGGTAGCTTCTTCATGTTATCCTCTTAAAAAGAGAGGGGGCAATTAGCCCCCTTATTTATAAATTCAAATGAATCCCTATCGTATAATTATATTCGGCTTCCAGCTTGTTATCCTCCAATGGATATACGCGCTGAACAATGCCGAACATCCCCCAATTCAGCCAGCTGTGGCCGATAATTATGCCGGTCGCACCCACTATATATAGCATCGGGTCTTCGCCGTCGCCCGGTATATATTCCCATTCAGCTTCCGGCCCGGCTAAAAGCCCAAGATATGTCCCACCGCTGACTGACAATAAATATCCAAGTTTGCCGGTCAGAGCCGTTCCATAATCCCCGGCCGCGAAATTCGCAAAAGTATATAATTTTGAGGACAGCGGGACAGCCAGGCCAAAATGTGCCTGGAGGGCGCTGGTGTATCCAACCGCCGCGATAAAAGCGATCGGATTGTCATATTCAATGTCTGCCGCGCTCGCAAAAAAGCCGGCATGGCTGACCTTCGGGGTTTCAGCTGACGGCGGCATAGCCGACACCGACACCGCCAGAAACAGCCCGATAAATAGAATGATTA
>CAZJLX010000295.1:2422-3895 GCA_964546545.1 uncultured Ignavibacteriaceae bacterium
CCGACACCGACACCGCCAGAAACAGCCCGATAAATAGAATGATTAGACGTTTCATGGAGTAGTCTCCTTTTCTTTATTTTCTTTGATTGTTCGCGTAACATAATAACAAATAACGATTATTGCAATACAAATTACACCATACAATCCCTCAACTTTCCCAGTTTCCATAGCCATATAAATGGCATAAATCGCAGAAAGAGCCACAATGAATTGTGTCCCATACTTTTCCACGATTTGTTTCAGGAAAGAAATAATTTCAACCATTCAAATCACCTCCTAAATATTAACAAGTTCAAAATGTCCGAGGTCAAAAAACTTCTGATTGTGCAAATTAAAGTCCATATCCCAGTCGCCGCCCCAGCGAATCCAAATTTTCCGAGCCATAGCGACACCGCAGACATAGCCGCCAAGATGATAAAACGCTTCGGTATCATCCCAATCCAGCGGATTCTGGCAGATGTCGACAGCGAGAGAAGGGTCGGCATTATGTTTACTGTTTGGATACCTCAATTGACTATATCCCAGACGATAGGCGAGGTTCTGTTCGACCTCGCCGCGATGACCACCAAGAACAATCAAGGGATATTCATCTGCCACTGTCGATATTAATTCAATCAACAATGGATGGCAGGTTTCCAGAATCAACCGAGATTTTTCATCTAAAGCCATATTATTGTCCTATCCTTGAACTATCTAAATCGGGAACGCTGTCCTTGACGCGATATTGAGCCTGACCGTCCCAATAAACATCAAAATCATAATAAGGTGAGACATTCCCCCTTCTGTCAATCAGACACTTACTCTTAATAACATCTATATATATAAACCCAGTTGAATCCGACTTTGGCCCAGTTACAACCTTATCAACCATAAGACCACCGGCGCAAGTATCTCTAATATCATTTCCTTTCTTGGTTGCTACAATATAAGCATCCTTTTTAAGATTTCCAGCATTATCTATTGCATAATCGTATTTTCGACAAACATCAGCCGACCCTGGCGATCCAACCGCTACATTATATCCCAAAACCGCCACCGAATCGTCTGCCGTGCCATTGACCGTGCCTGAACCGAAAACATATCCCGCCTTACTACCGGCAACCACTGTTACCGTATCCGTCGAATCTATGTATAATTCAGCATATCCAGAGGCCGTTGTCCAAAGCGGGCCAGCCCAGAGATTATCCCCCGCATCATAGAAGGATAACCGAATACCCGATACCACCGCATCAGCCCCCGACGTATCGACCGCATAGACCTTAACCGTGTCATCGCCTGAACCAGACCATGACGAACCGGAAGACCCAGCATTATTTTTTAACCATTCTCCAAATTCAGTCGAATCAATCATAGTCGAATCGCGCTGATAAAGGGTGTCGGCAATCGCCGCCATATCAGCATCGGAGATTGAGGCCACACCACCCGCATCAGATATTTTAGCATCAAATAGAGAGTCCCATTTCTTAATCATCA
>CAZJLX010000296.1:0-3886 GCA_964546545.1 uncultured Ignavibacteriaceae bacterium
AACAACCACCGCAGCCAAGCAAAACTGCCGTCTGGATAAATGGCCGCTGGAACTGGAACGGCCAAAGATTTGTCTGGGCGCCGGGGCATTGGGATTTGAAACCAAAAGGCACCTGGGTCGCCGGTCGCTGGGAAAAGCACAAACGCGGTTTTGTCTGGGTTGACGGACACTGGAAAGCCAATAAGGCACGTAAAATCAGCAAGTCTTTCGCGGAATACAGAAAAAATAATGACTGGGTAGCGGGGCAATGGAAAAAGACGAGAAAAGGTCGTGTCTGGGTTTCGGGACATTATCGATAATCCGCTTTACTATATATTTATTAAGGGCGATCGTACTAACGGTCGCCTTTATTATCACATTTTTTCAAGATCCTTCCTGATTAGTTGAAAAACACTGTCCAAAACCGGATCCTGAGCGTTAAAATAATCATCGGATGAAGATTTAATTGGAATATCGATTTTAAACGGCGGGAGTGAATCGGGCCAAAGCTCAAAATACTTCACGCTGTAACTGATAGACGTACCGCAATTAGGTAATCTAAATGAACGAACATCACCGTAGTGGTTGATACCGCCGCCCATACTTTCACCGGCGATCAAGGCGTTACTTTCCCGCCTGATGATTGCAGTATACATTGAGGCCGACGAAAAGGTTTTTCTGTTGACCAGGAGGTATAGATGATGCAATTGGTTGATCTTATCATGTTTCAGGATTTGCTCGAAGAAACCGTCAAAACAGGATGACAAGCCGCCGCTGTTATCCCGGAAATCGATAATAAGATATTCGACCGAACTGTCTTCGACCGTATGCCAAAAATCATCGGAAAAACGCGGAAAGGCAATCGGATTGGTAAACGAATTATATTTTAAATAAGCGGTATTTATATCCTTAAAATACTCGGACCAGAATTCTTCGTTTTCTCTTTTTTTATAAAACGGCTTTTCGGCTGGTATTCTGTATAGAGAATAATCCTTAAGGGCGCGGTATGGTTTCAGATAGCATGAAACAGTATCTTTTCCTTCGGTTTCAAAAACAAACCTGACACTATCTTTGATATTTATAATATTCAGCCCACGCAAAATATCGAGGGCGGTCAGCAATTCGGCGCTTCTGTTCAGCCACAAGCCATCGCTTTCGTGCGGGATCAATTCACATACTTCCCCAAAAGCCTGCTCGATACTTGTCGTATCTATTCTTTGCACCCGGCTGCCGGCAAATTGATGGAACTTATTATCGATTCCGGTTACATAAAGACTGCTGTCAAGCCAGTAAAGTTCAAGCGGCAGTTTATATAGGGAGGGCGTTCCGGGAAAACCAAACTGGGTGTGACCGTCACCAATTTTGGCCACCAGTCTCATAAGAGAAATTTTAATTTCATCGGTTGACATGTCCGGTATTTGCAAATCGATTTTGGCCACTTCCGCTTCGAATTCCCGTTTATCGATTGTATGAAAGGCACTTATATGCAAACGAGGCAATTCGGTCGCCAGATAATGCAGATCCTGCCGCCAGCGGCCATCGGCCGTTGTAGCCGGAGAGGGGTGCGAGGCCGGAAGCGGGGCTATGCAATAACCGGTTGTAAGCGAACTGATTATATAATGAATGGCAAATATGATGGCCAGAAAAGTCGCCAGGATCCGGCCTTTCCATTTCGCTTTTTTGAACGCCCAGCGTTTCATCAGAAAGGGTAAAAATGCAGCCATTATAACCAATAAAATAACCCACCAAACCCAGATAACACGGTTAATCAGGTCAAGGACAGAGATAAGACTTAGAACTCCGCCCGCCCAGATCAGCCAACGGACTTTCGATACATATTTTTCCTGACTATCAGAAGTTCGAACACCGTTCCAGTGAACGAAATAAATAAAAGGTAATAAAATCATAAATTCGCCGATCTTGTAATATACAGCCCCGTCGATTATCGCCCGCAATATTCCCCATTGTCCGACAATGTACCATATTACCCTGATTAATTCTTCGGACAGGAAAACGGCGACAGCTATCAGGATCAGCCAGCGCAAAATCAGTTCGATTTTTTTGAAGATTGTCTTTAGCATTATACTGTCAATATCACGATTGAGTCATAGACAATATAATTATAATTGTCACAAAAGTCTACTTAACAATCATAGGTTGCGGTTCCGAGCGCAGGCAGGATTTATCCGGCCGAAGCGAAAAATCCGACATATGGTTGTCGAATAAAAGATTATCGGGATTCTTTTTCCCCCTCCGTTATGCGGAGGGATTTATTCGGAACGCCGACATTTTCTTTTTGCATAGTCTGGAAAGTCTACTTGGTATAGTACCAAAAATAGGCCGGGACCTCGCGTAAAAGCGAGTAGATATCCCGAAGCTCGAAATAGACCGGGTAGGCCGCGCCGACCTTTTCGAAACCGGCCTTTTCAAAGGCCAATTTGGCACGCGCCAGATGAAAATACTGGCTGACAATGATTACTGTTTTATTGCTGCTTAGACGCTTCCGCGCATTCGTGGCCGTGGCAAAAGTGTTGTAACCGAGCGAATCGATCAGAACGTCTCCATAAACGACACCTTTTCGACGGAGATAATTGCCCATCACGACCGCTTCATTGAAACCTTCGCTTCCGATTCCGCCGCTGACAATAATTTTGCCGACCGCATGTTTATGATATATTTCGAAGGCCTTATCCAGACGAGCCTTCAGTCTATCCGACGGTTCACCCGATTCATCAACCTTGCTCCCCATCACTACGGCGTAATCAGCGCGGTCAAACTCGGCTGAGAAACCTTTTATGATAATGACAATCATCGTCAGAAAATAAAAGATGACTAATATCGTAACCGCTTTTTTAAGATTGCTCATAATAAAATATATATTATTTCTTCTAATTCTATTTATTAAACAACAGATATTCTGTTGGGGCAATTAAAAAGTCGGAATTATAATCTTTATTCCATAGTCCGTTCGACTGTTTCTTCTTCGCGGCTGATATTGTATTTTTTGATTTTGCGCCAGAGTGTCGTCCGGCCGATACCGAGTTTGACGGCGCTCCGAGTTAAATTCCAGCTATTGGCATAAAGTGTCGATTCAATCCGCTTCCGAAGGCTCTCCTCTAATGTCCCACTCTCAATTTCATCGGTCTGGTGCGAGAAAACGATTTTTGAGATACGATTATTCTCCGAAGTAATGAACAAAATATCGGCTGGTTTTATTTGTCCGCTCTGCGACAGAGCGACGGCCCGTTTGATTGTATTCTCCAGTTCGCGAACATTACCTGGCCAGTTGTGTCTTTTCAGTTTTTCCATCGCCTCCGGTGCTATAGAAAGTTTATCATTGTTCCGCTCGATTTTCTCACGTTTAATAAAATAATCGACTAAAACCGGGATATCGTCCACCCGATCGGCTAGGGCAGGTATATTTAACGGAAGCACATTTAAACGATAAAACAAATTTTCGCGAAAAGTCCCTTCGGCCACCATTGCCGTAAGGTTTTTGCCGGTCGCGGCGATTATCCGTACATTAATCTTTTTATAGTCGGAGGCTCCGACTGGACGAATCTCCGATTCCTGTGCAACATGGAGAATTTTGGCCTGCAGTGCCGGCGACAGGTCGCCGATTTCATCGAGAAAAACGGTTCCGCCGTCAGCTATTTCAAATAGCCCTTTATGATTCATATAGGCATCTGGAAAGGCGCCTTTAACATGCCCAAAAAACTGCGATTCAAGCAAGATGTCGGGAATCGACGAACAGACGACCGGGACAAATTTTTTCTTTCGTCGTTTGGAATGATAATGAATAGCGCGGGCAAGAAGCTCTTTACCGGTTCCCAAATCACCGCTGATTAAAAATGAAATATCGGTTCCGGCCACGCGCATTGCCAGACTTTTGAGTCGAGTCATATGA
>CAZJLX010000297.1:0-3883 GCA_964546545.1 uncultured Ignavibacteriaceae bacterium
GTGACGGGGGGCGAGCCCACCGCCGACAAGCCCGGCGTGACGTTCGGCCCGCCGGAGTTTGTGAAGAGGAAAACGAGATCTGTATCTCCGACCCGTATTTCGACGCCAATGAAAACGAACCGCCATCCGGTAGTGCGCACGGTTCATCGGTGCATAATGACGCCGATTATGTTTCCGGACCGCACGGAACAAAGCATCATGACCGGTATCATCTGACTCCTTATGCTTCTACCTGTAACACACCGGCAACTGAACGACTGACAAATTATCCTGCCTTATGGACCGATTTAGTAAATTTTGCGCAACAGAACTGGTTTGACCCGATGGCACCTCCGGCGGGAGGGTATATGGGTGGCGCAATATATGTTCTGGTAGATTACGCGATGGTAATAGCGAATATCGCCGATACCGGAAGTTGCAACTGTGATCCGGGCAATTGTAACGGTGACGGGATAACGAATATTTTTGATATTACCTATCTGATCAGTTATCTGTATAAAGGCGGTGCGACCCCGACACCATATCCCTATTGTTCCGGTGATCCGAACTGCGATTGTACGGTGAATATTTTTGATATTACGTATATCATCAGTTATCTGTATAAGAGCGGTCCCGCGCCGTGCGATTGTACGAGTTGGTTATCCTCCTGCGGCCCGCCGCTGAGATAGTATTGTAAAAGACGATACAAACAAGGGCCCGCGATTCCCGGCGGGCCTTTTATATTTTCAAGCAACCGGTCAGGTCACAATCTCACACCCACGGCGGGAGATCAGGACCTGACCGAGCCTATTTAAATTCGTATATTTTTTAATTGCTCTTTAAAGGTTTTACTTTCCAGCCGCATAAATATGACGACATCCGCCAGTAGCCAAAATCACCTTTTTCATTTGGCGGACGGACATCCTCGATGACAAATTTAATCTTATGCCTGCCGGTCGTCAGATGATCGGACAGGTCAATCAGAAGCGGTTCGACATACACACCCGGGCACCAGCCGCTGCGGCTGTAATCGGATGACCAGTTGCCGTCCGACCAGCGACGGGTATACGGATTTATCGCCCTGACCTTTTTGCAGTCGTCCCGCCAGGGCTGATATCTGAAAACAGGCACGTCATCGATATAAAAGACATTATCTTTGCTGACGAATTCATCGGCATCGGTACCATCAGTGCAATGTCCGGAAATAAGATAATATAATTTGACACTTTTTAAACCCTCGGGGATATCGATCTCAACCTCACGACCATTATTGCCGTAATTATTTGTATTGTACGATTCGACAAAAGCAACCGGGGTCGCCCAGTCCGGGTTCAGAGAATTTTCATTCTCCGTAAAAGTCAGACTAAAATCCACTTTCCAGGCCGGACTTAGCCAGGTGTCAATAAAGGCGTTTAATTTTATTTCATCTTTCAGGAGTGGAGCGAGTTGTGAAATATCGACATCATATTCGGTATAACCGCCGTAGGAAGTTATAAATTTTATCAATTCAATATCAGGCTTGTTTTCGACAGATAATCGTACATTTCCGGCCCTGTCCCAGGGATCGCAAACCGATACTTCATCTTTGGGGATAGGGTGCAATTCGAGATGGGCAATTATTTTTACCGAATTTTCAAAATCGGGTATGTTTACCGTACGAGATATGACTCGACCATTATCGGATGCGGTCACCGAATCGCTGTCGTAGCGGGTTGACTCATCAGGCGTAAAATGGATATCATTTTTGTCAAAGACCACTATTGTTGTTTTTATTATTTCACTGGCTAACAGAGTTGACATAGACAAAATAAAGAACAATATTGCCATACAAAACCGGACTATTAATCGATCGTCTATTATAAATCGAGAGTGCATATTTATTTCCTTTATCTTTATATATCTTCTGCGGGATAAGATTCAATCTTTGGAATCTTTTGTCAATCAATATTGGTTGCGGCGAAACGGAAAATATACGGAAAATTTGACCGGAAATATTTTTATATTAGAAAACGACTTAAGGTCTTATATGTCTTTACTGACTATTGTCGGAATTGCAGTCGGACTCGGTATGGATGCTTTTGCTGTCTCCATTGTCGCCGGGTCGAGATTAAAATGCCTAAAATTTCGGCCGGTTTTCAGGCTATCTTTCCATTTTGGACTTTTTCAGTTTCTAATGCCCATATTAGGCTGGTTTGCCGGCAATCAGGTCGCGAGTCAAATAAAGGATTACGATCATTGGGTTGCCTTTGGACTGCTTTTGATTATCGGCGGTAAGATGATTTATGAATCTGTATCCGACGAACATTCCGATATTGGCAATACCGACATGACACGCAAATGGACGATGGTAATGTTATCGATCGCAACCAGTATCGATGCTCTCGCGGTCGGGTTATCGCTGGCGATGCTGAATATAGAAATTCTCTTCCCCAGCATTATTATCGGCATCGTCGCGTCGGCTATGACTCTGATCGGGATGTTATCAGGCAAAAAACTTGGCGACCGATTCGGCAACTGCATGGGTGTGTTGGGCGGCGTAATTTTAATCGGAATCGGATTGAAAATTTTGATCGAACACTTTATTGTTTAAGATAAATCCAATCGACAAAAATAATATGATATAAAAAAGGGACAGGTGAAAACCTGTCCCTAATGATTGACTGTCGAAAATGTTTACTTCATAAGCAACATTTTTTTGGTCGCTGTTGCCTTTCCGGCCCGGAGTTGATAAAGATAAATTCCACTCGCTTGATTGGAAGCATCCCATGTAATCGTATGATACCCGGCTTCCATTTGTCCGTTGATCAGCGTAGTCACTTTTTGACCCAGGACATTATAAATTTCGAGTGTGACATCGGAGGGTGTCGGCAGACTGAACTCAATATGGGTTGTCGGATTAAACGGGTTGGGATAATTCTGACCGAGCGAAAAATCCTCGGGGAGAAGCAGTTCTGACGTCTGTTTGGCCGATCCCGTGCCATAACCCCGGAATTCGATTTCGTCAATATAAACGTCGTCCTGATTGCCGCTGGCATCACACATAAATCGCAGTCGGGCATTGCTCGGATAATTGTAAGTTCCGGCCGGAATCGAAACAACAACATTATAAAATGTATTATTATTGAAATCGATCCCTCGCGCCCAGGTTTCGACCGTCTGCCAGGTCGAACCGTTATAATACTGCAACCAGAAATCTTCACTGGTATTGTCCATACTATAGGCATAGAACCAGAACTCGACTTCCAGATCGGTATAACCAGTCACATCATAACCGACCGTATGATAAAAAGATGATGCGACGCCGCTGTTATCCTGGATATCGATCGCAGCACTACCCTGGTGAGCACGCGTGCCATACGTATAGCGACTGCAATCATTACCGCCGTCGGTATAGCTGCCCCAACCGGATTCAAATTCATCATAGGTAATTGTCGCCCAGGTTCCGGTACCCTGTTCCATAACTGTGATATAATCATTCTTGGTTTCAACATCACTGCCAAAGGCATTAGCCGCGGTCAGGGTAACCGTATAAACGCCCGGATCATTATAAGTATATGACGGATTTTTGGCAGTTGAAGTACCACCGTCTCCGAAATTCCAGCTCCACGAGGTCGCCAGCAATGAGGCATCGGTGAAATCGACCGTCAGCGGAGCATAACCGGCGGTTGGTGTGGCTGAAAAATCGGCTGTCGGAGGAATATCGTTTGACGTCACTTCGATATCATCAAAAGCCATACCGTCGGAAGAAATACCATAATTATCGTATTGCTGGAATTTGACGATAAAGGTCCCGGTCAGTCTTAAACCGTTACTGGAAGCCAGCGCGTCAACATCCAGAGTGATTTGCTGATAGGTCGTAGAACCTCCGGACAAGTTGTACACCTTGGCAAACGATGAACCATCG
>CAZJLX010000298.1:0-3880 GCA_964546545.1 uncultured Ignavibacteriaceae bacterium
CGATGGCTGGACCAATGAATAATCATCGCCCAAATCTTCCGATTCCTTCTTTTCATCCGAGACATCTGAAAAGAAGCGACTGACCGGCACACCCAGTGCCTGCGCCAGCGGTTGGAACTTGTCGGGTGAGGGCAGGCCTCGGTTGGATTCGATCCGGGAGATAGTCGATTGTTTCATGGCGGCCTTTTCTGCAAGAGCCTCCTGTGTGTAACCGCGTGCCACCCGCAGTTGACGCACGGCGTCGCCGATCCGCATAATAACTCCTTTGTTTAAATCAATAAATCTGTTTTTCTGCTCAAAATATAAACAATTTCAATAAATAGGCAAGAAAAATTATATAAATATCAATAAATCTATTGACATCAGGCATATATATCAATATTTTTTAAGAGGTCAAACATTGTGGAGGATGACATGCTAGCTGAAGTCTGCAAATGGTGCGCCGCCGCACTGATCATTTCCATTACGACTTTTTCGATTATCTGGCTTTTTTCCATTCTTTACTATACCAATAAGGAAAAAAGCAGTCAGTTAAATGGCTGATTACCGACCCGGATTCTACGATTAAAGATTATTTATTTGTGTTTTCAATATTGATTTCACTGTCGTCATATTTCCAATGCCACGGCTCCCAGTGGAAAAAAGACGATGAATCCTTAGGGTACGATTCAATAAATCCGAAATGCCCCGCGTTTTTTTTTAGCCATTGATAGGCCTCGCTTTTCGCGAACGGAGAAGTCGTTGTCGCCAAATCCATCGCTTTTCCGGTCATATGATCCGAGTATCCGGGCGGCGCCACCATTGAGGCAACCTTCTTAAAACTTTTACCCTCCAGCATCCGCTTTTCAAATATCTGCTTCTGATACCAGAATGACCGGTAACCGGATCTGGCATATATCGTTATGTTATCTTTCTCGGCCGCCGTCGCCATTTTCAGGAAAGCTTTTTTGGTCTCCGAAGTAACATAAATACGGCTGCTGTCAAAACCATATTTCAGAGGTAACATAACCAGGTTTTTTGGTTTGGAAGAGGTTTTGTTGCCCAATCTCCGCCCGAACCAGGGAGGCGGGACTTCATATTTTTTTTCGAGGATTATCACCGAATCGCGAAGTGCCGGTTCCGATTTTCCCGATGAGTGACCGACCATACTTATTGAGATTGCGGCCAAGCCAATTATTAAAAAAATCAGGCAATTTTGAAATAATCGGTCGATAACAGCTCTCTTTGGTTTCATATCTATAACTTACTCTTTGTGTTTTACGGCCTAAAACTCGGAATAAACAGACATTTAGTCAATAATAAAACAGCCGGAGATATGACGGCTGAATAACCACCCTTTTCAAATCCGAAATAAATAGCTATATTCAGTCATATGTAAATTTAACAGGTGGATATATGGATAATGAAAAAATAATTCTAAACGGCGACAGTCTGACAATCGAGAAACTGGTTAAAATCGCACGAAATAATGCCAGGGTTGAATTATCAACCGATGCGATTGAACGGATAAAAAAGTGCCGGATTATGCTCGAGAATAAAATCGAGGCCGGTGAAATTATGTATGGTGTCAATACCGGTATCGGTGAATTTTCCGAAGTAGTCCTCGACGACGAACAGGTGCAGCAGTTTCAGAAATATCTGATCTATAATCATTCGGCCGGAATCGGCGATCCGGCTCCGATTGAATATGTTCGCGGGGCGATGACCGGGCGGATCAATGTTCATGCGCACGGGCAATCGGGCGTACGGCTGGAGATTACCCTGACCCTGGTCGAGATGCTCAATAAAGGTGTGACACCATTTGTCTGTCAGAAAGGTTCGGTCGGGGCGTGCGGCGATCTGGCCCCGATGGCGCAGATTGCACTTCTGATGATGGGCGAGGGTCGGGCGTATTATAAGGGTGAACTGCTTGATGGTGCCGAGGCGTTTGAGAAGGCAGGCATAGAAATTCCGGGACTGAAGGCGCGTGACGGATTGGCTGTCATAAACGGCTCGAATCTTCTGACCGCGATGAGCGCGATATTTCTGTATGATGCCAACTGCTGGTTGAAACAGGCCGAAATTGCGACCGCCATGTCGCTCGAGGCGCTGAAAGCGAATATGAAACCGTACACTTCCAAACTTCACGAGGCACGCGGTTTCGCCGGTGCGATTCGCAGCGCGGCGGCCATCAATAAACTTATTGCCGAAGGTGATCTGGTCGAGGGAAGGATTAAGTGCAAAGTGCAGGATGCCTACTCGATGCGATCCACACCGCAGGTGATTGGTGCGGCGCATGATGCCCTGAATTATGCCCGTTCGCAGGTCGAGATCGAGCTTAACGGCGTCGGCGACAATCCGGTCTTTTTCCCCGATGAGGATTTACAGCTTTCGGGCGCCAATTTTCAGGGGACGCCGGTCTCGGTACCGATGGAGATGGCCGGATGCTGTATTACGATGGTCTCGGTTCTCTCCGAACGCCGCATGAATCGGCTTAACAATCCGGCGCTGTCGGTCGGGCTGCCGCCCTTTCTTACCAAAGGGGCGGGGATGTTTTCCGGTTTGATGCTTTCGCAGTACACCGCCGATTCACTTATCGTCGAGCAGCGGATTTTATCCGCGCCCGCCTCGGTGCAATCGATTCCGGCGGCGGCTGACCAGGAAGATTTTGTTTCGATGGGTATGAATACGGCCATTAAGAATTTCCAGATTCTTGATAATGCGTACGGCGTCTTGGGTATTGAATTTATGGCGGCGGCGCAGGCGCTTGATTTTCGCGATTATCGGTTCGGTCGCGGGGTAAAAAGGGCGCATGACGTGATTCGAAAACATGTCGATTTTCTCGATATCGATCGACCGCTTTATCCGGATCATACAAAAATGAAAGAACTGGTGAAGTCATGCGAAATACTCGAGGAAGTCGAAAAAGAGGTTGGTTCGCTGCAATAGGAGAAAGAGTATGAATAATGATAGTATCTGGTTTGAGCGGGTTTTTAAATTCGATCTGCCGCTGGAGTTGTTTCCGATGACGGTCGAACGTCTGCGGGGTACACCGGCGCGTCTGGAGGAAAAAGTTTACCAAACGACGCCGGAAATCATGAAACTTCGCGACGGCGAGAGCTGGTCGATTCAGGAACAGATCGGACATCTGGTGATGACCGAGGAACTCTGGGCGGTTCGGACCGAGGAGTTTTTGAAGGGGGCGGTCAGGCTTTATGCGGCCGATTTGAAAAACAAAAAAACGTATGAAAGTAATTTTAATGAGATGGAATTCGAATATCTGCTGAAAGAGTTCTGGGTGGCGCGCCACCGTCTTGTTGAACGACTTGAGATCTTGACCATTGAAGATGCGGCGAAATCGGCCCTTCATCCGCGACTGAATCAACCGATGCGGATTATCGATCATGCCTATTTTATCGCCGAGCATGATGACCATCATCTTTCCAAAATGACCGACCTGATTCATAAGTTCGGATAGATATTTTGTCATACTTTACCCGGCAACGCGAAAAGAGGGAGGTCAAACCTCGCGGAGGCTTGGTCTGCCAATGGACAATCATCGGTGTCGCGTAATGTGTTGTATATCATAATGATACGACAAAATGGCTTTGTTTCGTCACACAAAAATATTTTTTTCTCCCGCTTTATTATAAGCATTCTCCCGGCAAATAAAAAAGATCTTCTGCCAAAAAATGGCTTTGTTTTGTCAGAATTAAATATTTTGCACTATCGACCTTGTAGCGAATCTGTATCATGTTGATTCTCAAGCGTTTGTAATATTCGCGATATGTAACTTTTTTATCGGGCATATTTTTGACTTTAATATAATTGTCTTTATATAAATGGTAAGAGCGGGAAATAACATAGATTTGATAGGGATTTTGTAGGGCGTCAGTTCACA
>CAZJLX010000299.1:0-3875 GCA_964546545.1 uncultured Ignavibacteriaceae bacterium
CACCGGAGACGGCCTAACCGCCTCCCCACGGTTTTGAAGACCGCAAGGGCCACCAGACCCTATCCGCTTCCGGATTTATTATAACAGAATAATATCCGAAATCAAGTTTGAAGATAGGATATCAATAATAAGAGTAAGAAAAACCGGATGCCAATTTTGGAGCATCCGGTTTTTCGCTTCATGCAATAATAGCTTTTATGGGCAGTTCGGATCCGGACCGCCGCTGTATAAAAAGGTAATCAGATAAGTTATATCAAAAATATTAACCGCCCCGTCATTGTTGACATCGGATGCAACAAGCGCTTCGGGCGCCGGACCATCTTTATACAGATAGGAAATCAAAAATGTCGCGTCAAATATGTTGACATCGGAATCACTATTGACATCACCGCAGATAAAATCCTGAATGATATTAATCGTGAAAAATGTCTCATCATATCCGCCGACAATATCCTCGGCCCTGGCGGTAAAGGATATTTCTCCCGGTACCATTGCTGTTCCACCTAAAATACCCTCGACTGACAGGCTCAGACCGGTTCCGTATAAGTCATTATCTTTATCCGACCAGACAATTGTCCCGGTTCCGCCGCTACTTTCAAGCTGAAATGAATACGTTTCCTGGTATGTTCCTTCGGTCAGAGATATTGTCGTAATTGTCACGGCGGGATTAACATAGAAACTTAATCCTTGTTCGGTGTAATCGCCCGGCAAATCAGCGGCATAAGCGGTAAAGCTGAGCGGCCCTTCGGACATCGGCGCGCCAATTATCGAGCCATCGGAATTCAGTATCAGGCCGGTTCCTTCCAATGAATTGTACTTATCGCCCCAACTGACCGGATCGGTACCTCCGGTACAGGTCAGAGTTTGTATATATATGGCACCGGCGGTCCAGTCAGGCAGTGATGTTGTGGTTATTTGAATTTGAGGATTAACTTCGAAACTGAATTGATTATCAGCAACCGAACCGGCTACATCGGTTACGCGCGCCAGAAATGAAATCGTTCCGGTTGAGGTCAGTACGCCGGAAATCAAACCTGACTCCGACAGACTCAAGCCGGTTCCGTCCAGTGCGTTGTCTTTATCGCTCCATGACACAGGTGCGGTGCCGTCTAGATAATCGAGGTCCTGGCTGTAATAGCGATTGACGGTCCAGTCAGGTAACGGGGTTGGCATGATCGAGATCGCGGCGTTAATCATGAATTCAAAAAGCAACTCATCGGCGGCACCACTGTTATCCTCGACCTTGGCGGTGAATGAAATCATGCCGCTTGTCGTCGGCGTTCCGGAGATTGTTCCATCTGTCGCAAGCGACAGACCTGTATATACCAGGGTGTTGTTTTTATCCGACCAGACAAATGGAGCCGTTCCGTTATTGCATTCTAAAATCTGAGAATAGACTTCATTTATTGTCCAGTCCGGTAAACTTGTCGTACTAATAGTCGGAATATCATTAATCGTAAAGTTGAACAGTTTTTCATCGGTTGCCTTAGCTTCATCGGTAACAAGGGCGGTGAAAGAAATCGATCCGGCCTCGCCCGGCGTACCAGATAGAAGTCCATCGGAAGAAAGAGTCAACCCGGTACCGACCAGGTCATTATTTTTATCTGACCATGATAAATCTCCTGCTCCTCCCTGCGCAATCAGTTGTCGTGAATAGCCGACACCAACCGTCCAGTCGGGAAGTGACTCGGTCATTATTACCGGATTAGAAACGGTGCAGGTATATGATATAACCGTAAAATCATCAATCGCCGCCTCGACTACCGAACTGTAACCGTTATCGCCGACGGTCACGTTAATCATCATCGTTGCAGTCGGGGTTACATAATCCGCCGGCCAGAATTCCTGCCGATACCAGCCGCCCGATGATTCTTCAATCGGACCGACCGAATCAACCAGAACCCAGCCACTGCCACCGGCATTGGAAACATAAATTTTCATGACATCTTCATTGGGGGCAGCGCCCGCGTCATTGGAGAACCACCGTTCAAATTCAATCTTTCCCACCCCGTCAGTCAGATCAAAAACCGGAGACAATAAAATAGTCGTACCGACATCGACATCCGAATCCCCAGCCGTATTACCGGTTAGATAACAGCTTCCCGATCCGTCATAATCGGCGGTCGGATCGCCGCGACTGCCGTCTCCGGCCGGAACACCTCTTTCCCAATTGCCATCGGCGGCATTGCCTGTTACAAACCAACCTATATCGGACTCGAAATCATCGTGAAGAATATAGACTTTATTATATGCCGCTGCCCCCCTTACCGGCGCACTCGGATCGGGATCATAAATCCGTCCGAGAAGCTGCTCTTCAGCACTGACATAAAACTCGATAACATCTTCGCAACCAAGTGCCGGCAGAGTCGCTTCATAATGATTGGTCGAGGTTTCGGTCATGGAAACAGTCTGCAATGTTCCACCATTAATTATATAATGAAGCTGGCCGCTGCCGGAAATCGGAACAGATTCATAAATCGGGCTGATAACAACCTCAAAAGTTGTCGTTTCTCCGGGAATCAATTGCTCCGGTTGGCCATCGGGGTAGTCAAAATTCAGCCCCCGGGCGCCGGCATAATCGACATAACAGGCGGCATAGCCGAGATTCGAGCAGCCGTACTCCATCCGGGCATAACCACCGTCTTCACCCCAGTAAGTACCCCATGAATTTCGCACGAACCAGACACCGCCACTGCCCTGATTATCATCCCAGCCGACTATCGTTACGGCATGATTAATAGAACCGGTACCATCGCAGCCATTGAAAATGCCTCCGCCGTACGCCTGCAACGCGGAATTGGAATGCAGAGCGACTGAAATCGGGCCATAATCGAGAATAGCCTGCTTCATCGCCGATACCGATGGAATACTGTAATAATTGCCGATATAGGCCCAGTCATCAATCGTATAATGGTGATCATAAGGACAACCGCAGGGAGCATCGCTGGCAACATATGGAAAATCGGCTTCATCAACCGTACCATGCCCACCGCAATCATCGTTTTTCCATTCATGATAATCATGCGCGAACCACCCGCCGGTACAGTCCCAACCGTCACGGTTACAACTAACCAGCCATTGTTCGGAGATATTTTCGATAACACCATCTTTAATCTTTATATTACATTCGAGCGGGCCGACGGTCGCGAAAGCCCAACAACTTCCACATCCACCCTGGTTCCTGACCGGAGGCAAAGTGGTAACGTCGCGCCAGTCAAATGAATCGGGCAATGCTTTGGTAGCGGTGCAGGGATCAAACGAGGCCATATCCTGCCAGTTATCCGGGATTTTCAAACCGCATAATTCATCGAGCGAATACTGCGTCGCCGGGTTAGCCGTAATTTCAAAGGTCCAGCCTTCCTCAGCCGCCTGCTTTTTTAAAGCATTGATATCATCGGGTGACAATTGACCCAATGCGGGTGAGATGAAGACCATAAATGTCAGCAGAAAAACGGGCAAATAGCCAAAGATGTTTTTTTTCACAGAAGAATTTAAGAATCCCGGCACGAACCTCCTCCAATCTTGTTTTAGCCTTAACGGCGAGTAAAATTATGTCTAACTTATTAAATATAAGTCATTTTCAACATCTGTCAATTAAAATGGAGATTTTATATCTGTTATCATTTGGGCAATTTATCATTATAGAAATATATATCGTTTATTCCGTCCGAATAATTACTATTGACGAAAAACCGGCATTCGGTATATTTATAATTGATAATTTAACGGGATAAAATTATGAAAATCACCTTTTGTTTTATGCTACCAATATTAATGGTCGCCACATTTGCTTTTGCCAATGAAAAAGAGAATACGGCCGATTTAAATAATTCCGGTTCCACTCTAGATAAGGCTTATAGATGGATCGAAAACAG
>CAZJLX010000300.1:0-1500 GCA_964546545.1 uncultured Ignavibacteriaceae bacterium
GGCCGGAAATGTTGCCGATAATCTATAAAATGTTAAATCCGGGCGAAAAAATCGGTAAAGCTATCGAAGCCGAGTTTGTAAAGTACGGCGTCCAGCCGGTGAAGTTGGTTTGACAGGCAGGGAGCCTGTTTATTTTAACAGATAGATGTATATTGTGGGTCGGAATGTCCAAAGGACTTCCGACTATTTTTATATACAAAAAAACCTCCCAGCCGGGAGGTTTTTTAAAATTCATATATTCCGAGTCCTGTCTATCGCGTCTCTTTGAAAAGCACATGTTTCTTCAAAATCGGATCATATTTTTTAATCTGCATCCGGTCCGGATTGTTGCGCTTATTCTTCATCGTCGAATAGATATAAGTCGACTCGGTGCTTTTTAATTTGATAATGAGTCGGTTTTGCGCTTTCGCCATTTTTTCACTCCTGTCTTCTGACTTTTGCCCAAGTATATATTATAAAGCCAATATCGCCAAATCATTTTTTCAGTTTAGGGCTATTTAATATTTTCGACCGCTTTATACGACTGTTTAACACAATCATTGAGTCCGATTCCATAAAGGGCGTTGCCGGTTATAAAAATATTGCCAAGCCGGTCCAATTCCCGCTCGATAATTGCCACATTTTTCGAATGCCCGACATGATATTGCGGGATACCTTTACTCCAGCGATATATTTTCATTAAATCCGGTTCTCCCCTGATACCGATTATCGAGTCCAGATCATCGATCACTCTGCCAACCAGCTCCTCATCCGACAGTTTATGACTTTTTCGGTCACCATCGCCGCCAATCATCGAACGAAACTGCACAAAGTTTTCAGGCGCCCGGTTTTTGAAAATCGATGAGGTCCAGATCGAGCCGAGAACATTTCTGTTTTCAATATTCGGGACCAAGAATCCGAAACCATCCAAATCTCTTTTGATTGCCTCAATCGGATAACCGAGACAAACAACTGAAATCGGCGCATAAACGATTCTATCAAAAACCTCTTTTAACTCGACTGACAGTTTTTTGATAATTTCGGCCGCTTTATAAGTCGGGAGCGCCAGAATTATTTTATTTGATTCGACAATCCGGCCGTCAACTAATGTTATAATGTAATTATTCTCATTTTTATCGAGGCCGGTTACCCCGACACCGATTGTGATATATTCGCCGTACAACTCGGACATCCGATTGGTCAGAACATCCAGACCGGACTCAAAAGAAGTCAGCCAGCCACCCGGCCCGGCCGGACCGCCCGATTTTTTTCCCTCTTTTTTTGCCTTTCTCCCTTTGGCTATCATCGCCTTAAATAGAGAACCAAACTCCGACTCCATTTCCCGCATAATCGGGAAACAGGAATTCAAAGACATTTTTTGTGCGACACCGCCATAAATTCCGGAAACCATCGGCTGAACCAGATAATCGGCCGCATCCCGTCCGATACGTCTCCGGGCAAAATCATAAATCGATTCCTCGCTTATATCTTTTCGTTTTGATATCATCGGCTCCATCAATA
>CAZJLX010000300.1:1510-3872 GCA_964546545.1 uncultured Ignavibacteriaceae bacterium
TTAAGGCTGAGAATATCCGAAAGGACAAATTTCTGCGGCGACATCGGCACCTCGCGCAACTTACCCTTTCGCAAGATAAACCGCTTGCTGACATTTTCTCCGGCCCGTTCAAGCTTAACGGTCAGACCGAGTTCGTCGCACAGTTGAAGAGTCAGCGGTTCGCGGTCAAGAAAACCGTTGGGTCCCCAGTCAAGGCTGTAACCGTTTATCCGGTCGGTGCCGATTGTCCCGCCCAGACGTTTTTCCGATTCAAAAAGATGTACATTCAGATTATTTCTTTTTGTCCTGAGATAGTGCAAAGCGGTCAGACCGGAGATTCCCCCGCCGATTATAAGAACATCATATTTATCCATGATTATCCATCCGCGACTGAATCAAATTAGCCAATATTAAGGCGAATCCGGGGGCGTCATTGAACATAGGTATCCGGTGGATCCGGTCACTGTTTTCAGTTCCGACCTTTTCTTTCAAATCGATATCTATTTCAAACAGTGTCTCGATATGATCGCTGACAAAACTTAGCGGCACAACCAGCAGAGGGCTGGTCGTATTTTCTTCCAGTAATCGCTTTGATTCCTCGATTGTGTCCGGCCCGACCCATTTGACCGGCCCGGTGCGACTTTGAAACGAGAGACAATATTCCCTCTCCCCGGCGGCCAGTTGAGCGGTTTTTTTGACCTGCTCGACATAAGGATCACCCTCATCCACAAAATTTTGCGGAACCGAATGGGCCGAAAACAGCAGTCTGCTTTTTTCTTGGATATTTGAAGAGATATATTCTCTTAATAAATCAATATAGTCCGGATTATCATAAAAGCTGTCAATGTAATCCGCTGACAGCTCTTTATGATTTTTTAAGACTCGTTTAATTTCGGAAAATGTCGAACCGGTTGTTGCCCTGCAGTACTGCGGATAAAGCGGCAGAAAAATAATATGCTTGAAGCCATCCTGATTAAGTTGGCCAATAGTCTCCTCGATCAACGGATAGAAATAACGCATACCGACATAACATTTAAAATCGGGAGACGACTTATTAATAATCTCCTCGATAAGTTTAGCCTGGATTTTAGTCCATTTAAGCAGCGGCGAACCGCCACCGATTAATGAATAATTATGCTGCACCGATTTTGTTCGTAGGTGTGATATTATACGGGCAAACAATTTCTGAAACAGCGGTCCGCCCGGAAGTTTGATAATCTCGCGATCCGAAAAGATATTATATAAGTACTGCCTTACATCGGACAGCTTCTCCGGGCCACCCATATTAAGAAGTACGGCACAACATTTATTCATGGCTATTTACCGGGCTAAATCGTACGAGAGAAATTCGTTTTCTTAGCACTATCACCCTTTGGCAGATAACTATCATAAGTCATTGCGATATTGCGGACAAAGGTGCGACCGATGTCGGTTATTTTCAGACTATCGGGCGTCTCTTCCAGAAAACCGTCTTCAAAAAACGGTTTCAACGCCTTATGTTCCTCCGCGAAATACTCGAAATAAGCTATCTCATAAAATTTGTTCAACCGGTCAAATTCCAGAATAAAATTACACATCAGCGACGTAATCACATAACGACGAATCAGATCGTCCTTTGATAATTTTATGCCTTTAAAAACGGCTAGTCCATTTTCCTCAACCGCCTTTTTATAGCTGTCCAATTTTACGATATTCTGAAAAAAAGTATTCTCAATATATCCGATCGCCGACATCCCAAATCCAACCATCTCCTCTGAAGTCTGCACGGTGTAACCCATAAAATTACGATGTAACCGACCGTCGGCCTGCGCCAGGGAAAGTTCATCGGTCGGCAGTGCAAAATGATCCATCCCAATCTGCCGATATCCGGCCGAAGTAAACATCTCAATCGCAGCGGCAAACAGTTTATATTTCTCTTCGGTGGTCGGAAGCATATCCGGTTCGATCAGTTTCTGGTGGGTTTTTAGTTGCGGAAGATACGCAAATGAATAGACCGCCAGTCGATCCGGTTTCAGATCAATCGTTTGTCTTAATGTCTCCCGAAATGAGTTTACGCTCTGGCCTGGCAGGCCGTAAATCAGATCGAAATTAACACCCCTGAAATTCAGTCGGCGGCATTGTTTCAGTATCTTGACGACCTGCTCTTTTGATTGAACGCGACCGCTGGCCTTCTGTACGTCCGGATCAAAATCCTGCACGCCAATCGAGGCGCGATTAAAACCGCGCCCAGCCAGAAACTCAAGCTGTTCGACCGACGTTACCCGAGGATCAATCTCAATTGACTTTTCAAAACCTTCGGTAAATGTAAAATATTTATCAAGAGCGTCTAATATTTTTTTCAGGCCATCCGGATCAAGAAATGTTGGTGTCCCGCCGCCAAAAT
>CAZJLX010000301.1:0-3866 GCA_964546545.1 uncultured Ignavibacteriaceae bacterium
GCCGCCCGATACATCAACTCCAGACCGATATACTGGCTCAAAAACTTCCGGCGCCCCTCCACTCCCACATACTGCTTTTGCGCTTCAGGCGGAAGTTTCTGGATCTCATTCTCAAGCTGCGAAAGATAAACCGGAATCTCGCCGATTTTGGCCACCATCGTCTCACCCTTATGAGCGGCATGGACCGAGTCGATATCAACCGCCCGATCAAGCGCCCGTTTGGCGTCTACCATATGTCCCATTTTCTCAAGACAGGCAATCAGATTTTTTCCGGCTTCGGAATAAAAGGAACCGTTTGGATTAAGCGCCCTCGCCCGCACATAAAAAGCAGCCGCCTGTTCATAATCGCGAATGTTTTCGAAATACAGCCGGGCTATCAGATAACTTATATTGGCCTCACTCTCATCACTCAGTTCAGAATTTTTCAATATCTTTTTGTACTCCTCGACCGCCGCTTCATACAAATTATTATCGGTCAGTTCGCCGGCCAGTCTTTTTTCGCGAGAACCGTCATACTGATCCGAGCCGGACGGCGATGATAGCAATATAATAACGACTATCACCAGCGTCATTAATGATACGATCAGAGATATAATTGAAAATATTGATCTGTTTTCTGCCATTATCTTTCTCCCGGCTAATGCATTTTTCCCCGGATTCTAAAGAAATTTATCAGCGGAATTATGTATGACTGATTGGTGATTATCTGAATAAAATCAAGATTGATCCGTTTCAGTGAATGTTTCAAACCAAAATTATCCTCTTCGGCCTGACGTGCAAAATCCTGGCGAAAAGCGGCTGAAGCGGTATCGATAATCAGCGTCTCCCCCGTCTCGGCATCTTCAAGTTCGATCAGTCCGACATTATCAAAACGTAATTCGCGGGGATCGGATATTTTCATCGCAATAACATCATGCTTGTTGTTGGCAATCTGAAGCGGTTTTAAAAAATCTTCCGAGAAAAAATCCGAGATCAAAAAGACAACCGATTTTTTCTTGATAACTTTATTAAAATACTCCAGCGCACCGCCGATATCGGTTCCGGTTCCCTCCGGTTTAAAATATAGAATCTCCCGGATTAAACGTAGCACATGCGCCTTGCCCTTTTTCGGCGGAATGAATTTCTCAATCCTGTTCGTGAAAATAATCATGCCCACTTTATCGTTGTTCTTAATCGCCGAAAAAGCCAGCACGGCACATAATTCTGCGGCTACATCGGCCTTAAATCGTTCTCTTGTACCGAAAGCACCCGAGGATGACGCGTCGACCATAAAGATCACCGACAGCTCCCGTTCCTCGCGGAATTTTTTGATATGCGGATATCCGGTGCGCGCCGTAACATTCCAGTCAATCAGTCGAATATCATCACCCGGCTCGTACTGACGAACCTCCTCGAACTCCATTCCCTGTCCTTTAAACGTGGAATGATATTCGCCGGAAAAAAGATCATTCACCAGCCTTTTGGTGCGAATCTCAATCCGCCTGATTTTTTTGAACAGTTCTTTCTGATCCATAAGACTTATCTATTTTACGGTACTTCAATGGTGTCAAATATTTTGGCCACGATATCATCCGATGTCTTCTCTTCCGCCTCCGCTTCATAGGTAACGATAATCCGGTGACGCAGCACATCCGGACCGATCGCCTTAATGTCCTCGGGTGTGATATATCCACGGCCGCGGATAAAAGCATGTGCCTTAGCCGCCAGATTAAGATATATCGTCGCCCGCGGCGAGGCGCCGTACGAAATCAGATCTTTTAATTCGTTCAAACCGTACTTCTCCGGTTCGCGCGTGGCAAAAACCAGGTTTAAGATATATTCCTTTACTTTTTCATCGACATAAATATCCGAAACGACTTTACGGACATTAATAATATCCTGGGGAGAAATCACCTTTTCGACTATTATCTTCTCGCCGGTTGTCATCCGATCCATTATCACCCTCTCCTCGGCCGGCGATGGATAGGTCACTTTTAATTTAAGCATAAACCGATCGACCTGTGCCTCGGGAAGCGGATAGGTTCCTTCCTGCTCAATCGGATTCTGGGTTGCCAGGACCAAAAAAGGCTCTTCAAGAGGAAAAGTAGTGTCACCGATAGTCACCTGGCGTTCCTGCATCGCTTCCAGAAGCGCCGACTGGACTTTGGCCGGGGCGCGGTTGATTTCATCGGCCAGAATAATATTGGCAAAAATCGGCCCCTTTTTGACCGAAAATTCCGCTTTTTGCGGATTGTAAATCATCGTCCCGATCAGGTCGGCCGGAAGCAAATCCGGTGTGAATTGCAGGCGCCGGAAACCGGTATCGATTGCATCCGACAGCGTTTTCACCGACATCGTTTTGGCCAGTCCGGGAACGCCCTCAAGCAAAACATGACCATTGGCAAGAATACCGACCAATAATCTTTCGATCATATATTTCTGCCCGACGATGACATTGCCGATTTGTGTCATCAGTTTTTCGACAAAGACCGATTCTTTTTCGACAATCGCCTGAATCTGTTCAATATCTTTATTCATTTGACCTCCGATATATTTCCGCTGATTATTTTCCGAAAAAAGTTTTCAAGTTCGGTAATAAGCCTGATAATATCGCCCGGCGTTCCTCCCACCGGGGCATATTTCTCCGTTTCCGCCTGCCTTATCCAGTTTGATAAAGGCTCCTTAAGCTCAGGGAAAAGCTCGACTTTTTCAAGTTTGCTTAACATCGCCGCCGAACTTAAACCGGAAACCTTGATTGCAAATTTTCTTTCAATATATTCCGCTAATGCCTTATACAAACGAGTGAAGAAAATCTTGCGATCGCTCTGAGATTCTTTTTTTATAATCGCCAATTCATCCAGGAAATACTCCTCGACATTTTTTACGACAATTGTCTCTTTCTTTTTCCGGCCAAATATCACAAATAGTACAATCCCAACAATAATTACCGCACCGACAGCAATAAAAATCGGCGTTTTAGAAATCGGTTCCGGCGGCGGAATCGGTTCCGCGATTATAACCTGAAAAGACTGTGTGGTAAGAAATCCGGGGATTGAATCGGGCCATGAGATATATTTAATATCTATCGGCTGAATTGTCCCCACCCCGGCCAGAGTCGGCTTAAGATTATATTTAAAAGTCCGAACCGTTACTTCGGTGCGGTCTTCCTCGCGGCTGGAAATCGAGGAACTGGTTCCAATTATTTTTAAGTTACTTGTTTCGGGTAAAGGAAGCAGTTCAAAGGAGTAGTTTCGTAAATCACCCTGCCACTTTAATTCAACCGTCAGAGAAACAGAATCCTCATAAGCGATATCCGTTTTATCCAATGTCGAAGACAAGCTGATTTCATCGGCTGAGACGACTAACGGTTGGCACACTAAAACGAATAGCAGAATTAGTGGGCCAAATCTATGTAAGAAACTTTTCTTTTTCATATCCGGCAGCTTGTATTATATAACAATCTTCATTACCAAGTCAAATTCAATTAATCTGTCACCTTTACTGTCACCTTTACCAAATTGATTTATACCGACGATTTTTTGAACGGTTTCAAAAAAACTCAAATTTTTCCGAGAAAAAAGGCAATCAGACCGAAGAACATCAAGAGCTTTAATATTGAGCCGGTTTGAGAGTATTTTGCCTTATTTTGAGACATTATCAGGTAAATTATAAGCGTCAGGATCGGGATATCCACCATTATAAAAGCGATATAATAAAAAATCTCCTGATACCAGCTATAAAAAAGCGGTATAACGGTCAGCAGGATTAAAAAGAGAAATATGGCCGAGATTAGGGTTAATATCCGGCCGCGCGAAAATAGCACCGGAAGAGTCTTATAAGTCGCCTTTTTATCCCCCTCATAATCGGCCATATCCTTAACCAACTCC